>NZ_RCVZ01000001.1:0-300000 GCF_003668575.1 Falsibacillus albus
AGTGGTAGAACACCACCTTGCCAAGGTGGGGGTCGCGGGTTCGAATCCCGTCTTCCGCTCCAAGCCTATTGCCGGGGTGGCGGAACTGGCAGACGCACAGGACTTAAAATCCTGCGGTAGGTGACTACCGTACCGGTTCGATTCCGGTCCTCGGCACCATGTGTGCTTTATATCTTGCGCCCGTAGCTCAATTGGATAGAGCGTCTGACTACGGATCAGAAGGTTATGGGTTCGACTCCTGTCGGGCGCGCCATACATATAACGGGAAGTAGCTCAGCTTGGTAGAGCACTTGGTTTGGGACCAAGGGGTCGCAGGTTCGAATCCTGTCTTCCCGACCACTTTAAACCTAAATGGGGCCTTAGCTCAGCTGGGAGAGCGCCTGCTTTGCACGCAGGAGGTCAGCGGTTCGATCCCGCTAGGCTCCACCATTAAATTTATATCGGCGGCGTAGCTCAGCTGGCTAGAGCGTACGGTTCATACCCGTGAGGTCGGGGGTTCGATCCCCTCTGCCGCCACCAATAAGGACCTTTAGCTCAGTTGGTTAGAGCAGACGGCTCATAACCGTCCGGTCGTAGGTTCGAGTCCTACAAGGTCCACCATTCTCAATATTTGTGGAGGAATACCCAAGTCTGGCTGAAGGGATCGGTCTTGAAAACCGACAGGCGGGTTAAACCGCGCGGGGGTTCGAATCCCTCTTCCTCCGCCATAAATATTTCATCTCATCGTCGCGGGGTGGAGCACGATCGAATTAACTTCATCGAATTCACATCAGCATACCGACTGAACCGCAGCTTGAATAAGCTTCCTGAAGTCGGGATGGTCAACTATGCATGGTGCATAACAAAGATGTATTATCTTTCTCATCGTCGCGGGGTGGAGCAGTCTGGTAGCTCGTCGGGCTCATAACCCGAAGGTCGCAGGTTCAAATCCTGTCCCCGCAATCAATTTCAATGATTGCTAATATGCTATCGCAGAATATTGAAACTTCTTTGCTAAAGCAGTTAAGAAATGTTATTTTGCTAAAGCAAAAAATAATGGTCTGGTAGTTCAGTTGGTTAGAATGCCTGCCTGTCACGCAGGAGGTCGCGGGTTCGAGTCCCGTCCAGACCGCCACTTTTAAATGATACATTTATACAGAATGAAAGGTTTAGGATAGGCAAGAAGTTCGAGGAAGCGAACGAACGAAAGCCGGAACGTGCTAAACGCACGTGAGGACTTGAGTGAGTGAAGCTGACAAAGAAATTCGCCGCCTAGCGTAAACCGTAAACTATTATGGCTCGGTAGCTCAGTCGGTAGAGCAATGGACTGAAAATCCATGTGTCGGCGGTTCGATTCCGTCCCGAGCCACCATTATAAAGCCGCAACATTCTATTTTCTTTCAACTATGGCGGCTGTGGCGAAGTGGTTAACGCATCGGATTGTGGCTCCGACACTCGTGGGTTCGATTCCCATCAGTCGCCCCATAGATGCGGGTGTAGTTTAGTGGTAAAACCTCAGCCTTCCAAGCTGATGATGAGGGTTCGATTCCCTTCACCCGCTCCAATATATTTAAAAATAGGTTTAAGGTTGCTGTAAGACAGTCATCGTAAACCATATTACTGTTTTTTTTGGGGCCTATAGCTCAGCTGGTTAGAGCGCACGCCTGATAAGCGTGAGGTCGGTGGTTCGAGTCCACTTAGGCCCACCATTCCGCAGTAGCTCAGTGGTAGAGCTATCGGCTGTTAACCGATCGGTCGCAGGTTCGAATCCTGCCTGCGGAGCCATTTTTATGATATGGGGAAGTACTCAAGTGGCTGAAGAGGCGCCCCTGCTAAGGGTGTAGGTCGCGTAAGCGGCGCGAGGGTTCAAATCCCTCCTTCTCCGCCATACATAACGGCCCGTTGGTCAAGCGGTTAAGACACCGCCCTTTCACGGCGGTAACACGGGTTCGAATCCCGTACGGGTCATCGAAAAGACTATCAATTGATAGTCTTTTTTTATTTTGCAGCATCACTTTTCTGATAGCTCACCATTGCAAAGCTCCGGAGTCTCGCACCTTTCCCTTCAATCAACAAGGATGAATGATTTACAAGATATCCTTTTAAAATCAACAATCTTTCCCAAAACAGATTATAAAAAAAGTTTCGACAATTACTTACTTTTCATCAATATTTTGAAAACGTTTACCTTAGAAATTCGACTAAAAATTGAAAAAAATTGTATCTATTTGTATTAAAATGTCGTAATATTTAGATTATTATTTACAGGATTTTCTCTTCTATAGCCGAAAAAAGTATAAAGAGACAATATATTAATGAAGGTGAGATGACATGCAAGTATTACAACCAACAGAATTTGAGTTTCACCTCTTTCACGAGGGAAGGCTATTTCAGGCTTATCAATTATTTGGTGCACATCTTTATCAAGTTGGCCACTCGGCATATACACGTTTTTGTGTATGGGCACCAAATGCGTTAAATGTCGAATTGGTAGGGAGTTTCAATGATTGGGATGGGCAACAGCATCAGATGGAACGTGTGAATTCAGAAATTTGGTGCATAGTCGTGCCGAGAAATCTAGCCGGGCATTTGTACAAGTATAAGATCTACACTGAACATGGTCCTACAATCTTTAAAACAGATCCTTTTTCTTTCTATTCAGAAGTAAGGCCCAATAGTGCGGGCATCATCTATAACATTAATGACTATCAATGGAATGATCAGCAGTGGATGAAGAATAGAAAAAGAAAGGAACATATTCATTCTCCGATTTCCATTTACGAGGTGCATCTTGGTTCCTGGAAAAGGACCAAAAACGATCGATTCCTAAATTACGTCGAACTGGCTGATGAATTGATCCCATATGTAAAAGAACAGGGATTTACGCACATTGAACTTCTTCCAGTCGTTGAACATCCATTTGATGGGTCTTGGGGATATCAGGGTACTGGCTACTATGCACCGACTAGCAGATACGGAACCCCATACGACTTCATGAGTTTTGTCGATCGCTGTCATGAGCATGGCATAGGGGTCATCCTTGACTGGGTGCCAGGTCATTTTTGCAAAGATGAACATGGTCTATTTCGGTTTGATGGTTCATATCTTTTTGAATATGCCCATTTGCCGGAACGAGAAAATGATGTTTGGGGAACGGCAAATTTTGACCTTGGCAAAAAAGAAGTTCATAGTTTCCTCATTTCCAATCTCCATTATTGGCTTGAATATTACCATATTGACGGATTCAGGGTGGATGCCGTAGCGAATATCATCTATTGGCCAAATTCGGATAAGGGGCAATTAAATGAATTTGGCATTGGTTTCCTTAAAAAAATGAATGAATTTGTCCATGATTATGACAGCAGTGTCCTGATGGTTGCCGAAGATTCCACTGACTACCCACAAGTGACCACACCCGTCAAGAATGGGGGGCTTGGCTTTAGCTATAAGTGGAACATGGGATGGATGAATGACATTTTAAAATATATGGAAACGCATCCTGAGCAACGCTCTGATTTCCATTCACTTGTGACTTTTTCATTGGTATATGCTTTCACAGAAAGGTTTATCCTGCCATTCTCACATGACGAAGTGGTGCATGGAAAGAAGTCGCTCCTGGATAAAATGCCGGGTCACTACGATGATAAATTTTCCCAGCTTCGATTGTTATATGGCTATATGATGGCGCACCCTGGCAAGAAACTATTATTCATGGGCGGGGAACTGGCATCATTCACTGAATGGAGCGAGGCAAGAGAACTTGATTGGAACCTATTGGATTTTGAGAAGCATCTGAAGCTTCATGCATACCTCAAAAAACTCCTGCATTTATATAAGAAAACCAAACCATTCTATATCCAGGATTATCACAATGAGAGTTTTGATTGGATAGATGTCCATAATCATGGGCAGCGAATTTTTTCATTTATTCGAAAAGGCAAGAATCCTCATGATTTTGTCATTATTTTATGTAATTTTAGCCCGAATGCCTACTACACATATAAGGTCGGCGTTCTTCCTGGAGATGCCTATAAGGAAATCCTGAATAGTGATGATGAGCAATATGGGGGATTGGGCAGGATCAATAAAGGAAAGCTTGACGTTAACGAAGGTGTTTATCATGGCAAACCATGCTATGTAGAAATAACTGTCCCACCATTTTCTGTACTCTATCTTCAACCAGTAAAACAACGAAAGGAGCGTATTAGTAATGGTCAAAGTCAATTGCGTAGCAATGCTGCTAGCGGGAGGGAAAGGAAGTCGGTTAAACTCACTAACACAAAACCTCGCTAAACCAGCAGTCCCTTTTGGAGGGAAATATCGAATCATCGATTTCACCTTGAGCAACTGTACAAATTCAGGCATTGAAAACGTCGGGGTCCTGACACAATATCAGCCTCTTCTCCTGCATTCCTATATTGGAATAGGAAGTGCATGGGATCTTGATCGAAAAAGCGGGGGAGTGACAGTACTGCCCCCTTATACGGAGTCCTCACAGGTCCGTTGGTATTCTGGTACGGCTAGTGCCATTTATCAAAATTTCAATTACTTGGAACAATTCGATCCGGAGTACGTCTTAATTTTATCTGGTGACCATATTTATAAAATGGATTATTCCGAGATGTTGGATTACCATATAAGCCGCAATGCAGATACGACCATTTCGGTCATAGAAGTTCCTTGGGATGAAGCTAATCGCTTCGGGATCATGAATACGAATGAAAATATGGAGATCATCGAATTTCAGGAAAAGCCGGAATTCCCTAAAAATAACTTGGCGTCAATGGGGATATACATTTTCAAATGGTCTGTTTTAAAAGATTATCTTGAAAGGGATAATGAGAATCCTGATTCTTCCCATGATTTTGGGAAGGATATAATCCCATTGCTGCTGCAGGAAAAGAAAAAACTCATTGCATATCCATTCTCAGGCTATTGGAAGGATGTTGGGACAGTAAGCAGTTTATGGGAAGCCAATATGGATCTGCTCAAAGAAGATTGTGAATTAAATTTATTTGATTACGATTGGAGAATTTATTCTGTCAATCCGAACCAGCCGCCGCAGTTCATCAGTGAAACTGCAGTCGTGGCAGAATCGCTCATTAATGAGGGCTGTGTTATTGAAGGCGAGGTAAGGGAATCCGTTTTGTTCCAGGGAGCACATATCGGAGCTGATTCGAAAATTGTAAAATCGGTGATCATGCCGGATGCTGTCATCGGTAAAGATGTTTATATTGAACGTGCCATCGTATCACCTTCAGTCAGGATTCCTGATGGTACCCACATTTATCCGGATGATGATTCTAATGAGGTCATCCTTGTGACGGAAGACTATCTGCAATGGAAAAAAGCCCAATAATCATAAATAAAACAGGAGGGATTATAGTGAATAAATCTATTTTAGGTGTGATCGACGCGACAACGAGCAATGTATCACTGGAACCTCTTCTCACTCATCGTTCATTGGCTGCCGTTCCATTTGGCGGAAGGTACCGTTTGATCGATTTCATATTATCGAATATGGTGAATTCTGGTATTCACAGTGTAGCGATTTTTCCTAAATATCAATATCGTTCATTGATGGACCATCTTGGTTCAGGAAAGAATTGGGATTTGAATCGCAAGCGAGATGGCCTCTTCTTTTTCCCTTCTCCCAGCTTTGAAGCCGAACTCAGCGGGATTGGGGCATTCAATCATTTTTCGCATCACATTGACTATTTTGAAAGAAGCAAGCAGGAGTATGCAGTGATCAGCAATTGCTTTACGGTGAATACAATGAATTTCCAGCCTGCACTAGAGAAGCACATTCAACTTGGCAGCGATATTACCGAACTCCGCCATCATGCCAAATCCTTGCAGATGTATATTTTGAAAACTTCCCTGCTCATCGACTTGATCAAAACTAGGAAGCGAACTGATTTTACATGTATGAGAGATGTGGTTGAAAGCTCCACTCATAATTATAAAATTTCACGCTATGAAGTTCCCGGATTTGCCAAAATGATTGATTCGATAGAATGCTATTACGATATGAGTCTTTCACTCCTAGATCCATCCACATGGAAAGAACTATTTATGAAAGATTATCCTATTTATACAAAAGTGAAAGATGAACCGCCTACCCGTTATTCAAATGGGGCAGTGGTGAAGAATTCAATGGTGGCAAACGGGTGTGTGATCGAGGGGCACGTGGAGAACAGCATCATTTTCAGAGGGGTCAAAATCGGGAAAGGGGCTGTTATCAAAAATAGCATCATTATGCAGAAAAGCACGATCGGTTCCAATTGTTCATTGGACGCAGTGATTTTGGATAAGGATGTAAAAGTAGAAAGTGGAGTTTCTCTGATAGGAAAGCATGATCATCCGTTAGTCCTTCAGAAGGGTTCTACACAAGGAGCGTTGATGAGTTCGTGAAAATATTATTTGTCGTTTCTGAATGTGTCCCCTTTGCCAAATCAGGCGGATTGGCAGATGTTGCAGGTGCCCTGCCTAAAGAACTAAAGAGACTGGGGACAGATGTAAGGGTCATATTGCCAAAGTATGGAACAATCTCTGAACATTATAAACAGGAAATGGCCAAGGTGGCAGAATTCATTGTTCCCGTCGGCTGGAGGCAGCAATATTGTGGAATCGAAATGTTGAAATTAGATGGAGTCACTTATTATTTCGTGGATAATGAATATTATTTTTATCGGGATGGAATGTACGGGTTCTATGATGATGGTGAACGTTTCTCTTATTTCACCAGAGCGGTCCTTGATGCCATAGCCCACCTTTCATTTTATCCGGACGTCATTCACTGCCATGATTGGCATACCGGTATGGTCCCTCTCATGCTTCGTTTCGAGCACCAAAAAAGAAGGGGATATGAATTTATTAAAACAGTTTTCACCATTCATAATCTACAGTTTCAAGGCATCTTTCCAAAGCAGGTCTTATCGGATTTATTAAACCTTGATGACCGTTGTTTCCAACCGCATTTAGCAGAGTTTTATGGAAACATAAATTTTATGAAAGCTGGATTGGTCGCCTCCGATTTTCTTACGACCGTCAGCCCCACATATTGCAGCGAGATTTTAACCCCTTATTACGGAGAAAAACTTGATGGAGTGTTGACAAAACGTATAGAGTCCTTTAGAGGTATCCTTAACGGCATCGATGAACATATTTATAATCCAAGACATGATCCAACCATTGATCAGCAATATGATTTTCGCTCCATCGGAAAAAAAATAATAAACAAAACGGATATCCAGCAGCAGTTGGGGTTTGAAACTCGGCCGGATGTCCCTCTTATGATCATGATATCCAGGCTGACAAAACAAAAAGGGATTGACTTAATTAAAGGTGTCTTTCATGAAATGATGGAATCGGATATTCAATTGATCATTTTAGGTACCGGAGATGCTGAATACGAGCATTTCTTTGGTGAAATGGCTCAATCCTACCCGCAAAAGGTCCGAACGATCATCGGTTTTGATGAAGGATTGGCTCATCGCCTTTATGCCGCTGCGGATCTATTTTTGATGCCTTCACAATTCGAGCCTTGTGGTTTGGGGCAGCTTATTGCCATGAAGTATGGTGCAATTCCCATTGTCCGTGAAACGGGAGGATTGAATGACACTGTGCAAGCCTTCAATGAATATACAGGGGAAGGAAATGGGTTCAGCTTTGCAAATTTCAATGCGCATGACATGCTGTATACGTATCGGAGGGCGATTTATTTTTATCATGAAAAAGAGACTTGGGAGAAAATTGTCCAAAATGCCATGAAACAGGATTACAGCTGGGCTCAATCCGCGTTTAAATACAATGATCTTTATGCAGATTTGGTCATCAGGAGTGAAAGCCATGTTTTCTAATAAAGATGAATTCAAGCTAGCGTTTTTAAAAAAACTTGAGATGGGTTTCGGAAAAACGTTTCCTGAATCGACCGTCCGGGACCAATATCATACATTGGGTAACATGATCAGGGAATTTATCAGTACCGACTGGATCAACACGAATGAACATTACCGGCTGACCAAACAAAAACAGGTTTATTATTTGTCGATAGAATTTTTGCTTGGAAAGGTTTTAAGCCAAAACTTGATGAATTTAGGGATCTATACAATCGTTCAAGAAGGCCTTTCCGATTTAGGAATTGGATTGGAACAGCTTGAAGAAATTGAGCCGGATGCCGGTCTGGGAAATGGTGGACTTGGGCGTCTGGCAGCTTGCTTTCTGGATTCCCTCTCTTCCCTCGGCCTGCCTGGCCATGGATGCGGCATTCGATATCGGCATGGATTGTTTGAACAAAAGATCATGAATGGCTACCAACTGGAGCTGCCCGACCACTGGCTGAGGCATGGTCATGTTTGGGAAGTAAGGAAGGAAGACTTATCGGTTGAAGTTCCATTTTGGGGGAGGGTTGAATGTACAAAAACAGGCGAGAACTTGGAGTTTAAGCATTTAGATGCTGAATATGTGACTGCGGTCCCCTATGATCTTCCCGTAGTCGGGTATAACAATTCAACAGTCAATACTCTGAGGCTATGGAGTGCAGAGGTCTCTCCCTATCCAGTAAACAAAGATATCATGCATTACAAACGGGAAACCGAAATGATATCCGAGTTTCTATATCCTGATGATACCCATGATGAAGGAAAGATCCTGCGGTTGAAACAGCAATATTTTCTTGTTGCGGCAAGTCTTAGATCGATCATTCGATCCTATTTAAATCGAAAAGGAGACATCAAACAGCTTTCCAAGGACATTTGCATTCATATCAATGATACGCATCCTGCTTTGGCCATTCCCGAGCTGATGCGTATATTATTGGATGAATACCGATTGGGATGGGAAGAATCATGGGAAATTACAAGGGGCACTTTTTGCTATACGAATCATACGACCCTTTCAGAGGCATTGGAGAAATGGCCGATTCATATTTTTAAGCCGTTGCTGCCAAGAATATATATGATCATCGAAGAAATGAATGAGAGGTATTGCCATGAGCTATGGGAGAAGTTTCCCGGCGAATGGGATCACATTCAAGAGATGGCGATCATTGCTGATGGTGTTGTGAAAATGGCTCATCTGGCAGTGGTCGGAAGTTTCAGTGTGAATGGGGTAGCAAGGATTCATACTGAAATATTAAAGGATCGCGAAATGAAATTGTTTTACCAGCATTCCCCCGAAAAGTTCAATAACAAAACAAACGGTATTACCCATAGGCGTTGGCTTTTGAAGGCGAACCCGGAATTGTCATCCTTGATCACAGACACAATCGGAAATGACTGGGTTTACCAGCCAGAGCAAATGAAAAATCTGCTCCCATATATGAATGACAGCGCATTTCTTGATCAGTTGGCAGTTGTCAAACAAAAAAAGAAAGAACAGCTCGCAAAAAGAATTTTGGATCAAAATGGGCTGTTGATCGATCCCACTTCTATATTTGATGTACAAGTAAAAAGGCTTCATGCCTATAAGCGGCAGTTATTGAATATCATACACATCATGCACCTATATAATCGTTTAAAAGAGGATGCTTCATGTGATTTTTACCCAAGGACGTTTATTTTCGGAGCAAAAGCATCGCCTGGGTATTATTACGCAAAAAAAATCATCAAGCTTATTCATTCTGTGGCTGAAAAAATTAACCATGACCCTGCTGTCAAGGAGAGGATCAAGGTGGTTTTCATGGAGAATTATCGCGTATCACTTGCCGAAGAGATCATTCCGGCTTCTGATATAAGTGAACAAATTTCAACGGCGAGCAAGGAAGCTTCCGGGACTGGAAATATGAAACTGATGATGAATGGTGCTGTCACTGTCGGTACATTGGATGGGGCTAATATCGAAATCAGGGAGAAAGTAGGGGCAGATGATATTTTCATTTTTGGCCTATCCGCAAAGGAAGTCATGAAATTTGAACAAGAAGGCGGTTATAACTCGATGGAATATTATTATCATGACAAACGTCTTCAGGAAATCATCAATCAAATGAGGAATGGTTTCCTTCCGGATGTTGCAGATGAATTCGAGCCCATCGTCGATTCATTATTGACTGAGAATGATCAATATTTTGTGATGAGGGATTTTGATTCTTATGTAAATATTCAGCAGCAAGCGGGAAGTGCATTTGAAAATCGACAAAAATGGCTGAGGATGAGTCTGAGAAACATAGCTATGTCAGGGTATTTCTCAAGTGACAGGACGATTGAGGAATATGCCTCCCAGATTTGGGGGATTTCGAACACCAGCTTAGAAACATCGATAAATTAAAAGGCATTTTTCGTAAAGAAAGTGAAAAAAGCTATTAAGTTCGTTGAATAAAGTTTTTCCGCTCTTTTCTCAAGCTTTATTAGCTAAAGCAACAAAGCTTGAGAAAAGAGCCAATTAAAAACAAGGATGCTGCCATTTGGACAGCACCCTGTTTTATCTTATCATTCATTTTCTTTCTTTTCATCGTCTATATAACTGTCGCCTCTTTTGTAAGGAATGTTCCCGATCGGGGATTCCATATCCGCGGCTTCCAGCATCTCCTCGTACTCTTCATGCTTCTTAGAAGGATACACCTTTCTTTGATTGCCTTCCATATCGCTTCCTACGAACGATTCATAATCTTCCGTAAATCCTTCGGTATCGTAATCATCTTCATTGTATAAGCTTTCGTAATCCTCCACACTTTCCCTGAAGTCGGATGGCGTCTCTGACGTTCCGTATCTTGCCACTTCCTGAAAGCTGTCTTCAAAATCTCTAATTTCACCTTGCTGCTTATGTTGAAAAGTATCTCCATGAGCAGGTTCAAGCACTTCTTCCTCCACAGGACGGTCCTGAGCCACCCTTTGTCCTTTCGAGTGCTCTTTACAATATAAGGTGTCTGGTATCACTTCCAGCCGTTCAAAAGGGATTTCTTGTCCACAGGTTTTACATTTACCATACGTGCCATCATTCATTGCCATTAATGCCTGGTTTATTTTGTTGAGCTCGGATTCAGCATGTTCATCGATTGCAAAATCCTTTTCCCGTTCGTACAATTCAGTCCCCATGTCAGCAGGATGGTTATCATACAGTGACAGCTCCCCGACGTTATCTCCTTCGTTCCTTTCATGCAGACTGTCCTTATCATTTTTTAAATGTTGCATCAATTGTGTTTTTTCGTTTTCGAGTTCCTTTTTCAGTTGTTGTTTTTGTTCTTCCGTAAGCATTTTTACACATCCTTTAACAGATTGTCATCTGCCCTTAGTATGAACTGTTGGACTTGAATTCATGATGCTCATTTGTATATTTGTTTATCCGATATTATTTATTTCAAACATTTTGTGATTGCAGCTATGGAATTAATCAGTGTTAGTTGATTTCCTCATAATCAAAAAAAGAGACCGACGATCATCGTCAGTCTCTCCAAATATTTTTAAATCGCAATTAATTAAATGAAGTAAGCAATAAATAAACCGATTGATAGTAGAAACCCAAAAAAAGTATTGGTTTGAGCGGTTGCTTTCATGGCGGGCATCATTTGAATCGGCATCGATTTACCGATGAAACCGCGCGTCGCCTGAACAGACTTTGGTATGCTCAAGAATGATAAGAGCATCCAAGGTGTCACATGTGCAAACAATACCAATGCAGCAACCCATAGGTAGGATACGATGAACATGGACGCCAATAAATAAATGGCCCCTTTTCTTCCTAACAAAATGGCCAAGGTCTTGCGCCCATTTTGTTCATCTCCATCTAAGTCACGGATATTATTGGCCAGAAGGATGGCTCCCACGAGTATAAAGATGGGCACGGAAAAAAGGATGCTGGAGCCCGTAATGACCCCAGTTTGAATATAAAAAGAAATGAGGATGATGGCAACTCCCATGAATAAACCGGCAGTGATTTCCCCAAATGGTGTATAAGCAATCGGGACGGGCCCGCCGGTATAAAAATAGCCGACGATCATACAAATAAGTCCTATGATGGCGATCCACCATGAACTCTTCATACAAATATAGATCCCGAGTAAAACCGATATGCCGTAAAAGGATAAGGCAAGATTCAAGACAGTTCCTGCTTTTACCCCATTCCTGACGATCGCTCCGCCAATCCCGACGGAATTCTCGTTATCCAAGCCTCTTTTAAAGTCATAGTATTCATTAAACATGTTCGTGGCTGCTTGGATCAGCAAGCTTGCCAATAACATGGCAAAAAAGAGCCCCAAGTCTATGTTTGTATATTTTAACGCAATTACAGAACCGAGAAGAACGGGCACAAATGCAGCCGTTAAGGTATGGGGGCGGGTCAGCTGCCACCATATCCTCCAGCCCTTGTCTCGTTCAAGCGCCTGAGGTGATTGAACGCTCATGTAAGTCTCTCCCTTAAAATAAACTTTTCTTTCTACTGTTACATTTTGTTTACAAATTAAAGTGTAGGTAATGGACTAACTAGTGTCAATCACTTTTTACAAACTAAAGAAGGATAATATTTCCTTTAAGAAAGCATATAAACTCCGTTAGCTGATAAAAAAAGAAGGATATATTATAATAAGGTTATTAGAGGTTAGATTGACACCTATTTTGATTCGGGTGTATCTTAAGATGAGTTTGTTTATTAACGATTTCAAAGCATTGTGGGGGGATTCAAATTGGCTGTCATACACCAATCCAATATAATAGAAGGTTTGACTTCAACGATATCAAAAGCAAAGCAAGAGAATATGGAAATATTATTTAGCACAACGATGGAAATCCAGGATGCTGATGGCCCCCTTGCTTTTTTTGAATATGGTAATGAAAAATTCAATGGAGAAAGGTTTCTGTGGAAAGATTCACAAAATCATGCAGTTCTTGTAGGAGTAGGTATTGAAAAATCTTTCTCACATGAGAGAACTGATCATAATCGATTTTTTGAAGCTGAAACAGAGTGGAAGCGCTTTATCGATCGGGCTGTCATAGAAAATCCATTTGAAGTTCCCGGAACGGGTCCTCTGCTTTTTGGAGGTTTTTCTTTTGATCCCATGTCTGAAAAGGAAACTGAATGGGCAGCTTTTGCGGACAGTTTATTTTATTTGCCTAAATTCATGCTCACTATTTCTCAAGGTAAATCCTATTTAACTGTCAATGTTGCCTGCGATCCAAATGATGATCTTGGTGCCGTCACTGAAATAGAAAACTTTCAAATGGGATACATGCAATTCCAACAAAAAAGGTCCATACAATCACCTATCATTTCAGATATGGAAGAAATAAATAAAGAGGAATGGATTGCTGCTGTCGCAGATGTTGTAAGACAGCTGAAGCAAGGAGATGTAGATAAAGTAGTATTAGCAAGGAAAATGAAGGTTCATTTCGATGAGCCTATCCTGACGGAGATGGTTTTACAAAATCTTTGGCAGCAGCAGCCTGATAGTTTTATTTTTGCTTTGGAGGCATTGGAAAGCTGTTTTATCGGTGCTTCTCCAGAGAGGCTGATCCAAAAGACAAACAATACTGTTTTTTCAACATGTCTTGCAGGTTCAATAGCGAGGGGAAAAGAAACCCGAGAAGATGAACTGCTGGGCAAGGAGCTTCTAAATGATCGAAAAAACCTGCATGAACATCAGCTCGTCGTGAAGATGATCGTGGAGGTCCTAAAAAAACACTGCATCGATATCCAAATCCCTGAAAATCCTGCACTGTTAAAGCTAAGGGATATCCAGCATCTATACACACCTGTGACAGGTACAGTTGATGGAAACCTATCCATTACAAAATTAGTGGAGGCACTCCATCCAACCCCTGCCCTTGGTGGTGTGCCACGTCAAAGAGCAATGCATATTATTCGAGAAAAGGAACAAATGGATCGGGGGATGTATGCTTCTCCGATTGGATGGATGGATTACCGTGATAATGGGGAATTTGCTGTAGCCATCCGCTCAGGCCTGATCAAGCAGGATGAAGCAGTATTATACGCGGGGTGCGGAGTTGTCGCTGATTCAGATCCACAGAGTGAATATATCGAGACAAAAATAAAATTCAGGCCGATGTATCGTGCAATTGGAGGAACCGAAGAATGAATCATATTAAAGCATTGACGGATTTTACTGCTTCATTCATTAATGAAATGAATAAGTCCGGCATAACGGATGTCGTGGTAAGTCCTGGTTCCCGTTCAACACCTATGGCCATGTTGATGGCAGAACATCCAAACATCAACCTTTATATAAATGTAGATGAAAGATCGGCCGGTTTTTTTGCCTTAGGCATGGCAAAAGCTTCGAAAAAACCTGTCGCACTTCTCTGCACGTCGGGAACAGCGGCGGCAAATTATTTTCCAGCCATTGTGGAAGCGGAAATATCGCGGGTCCCCTTATTGGTGCTGACCGCTGACAGGCCGCATGAGCTTAGAAATGTCGGTGCTCCTCAGGCAATCGATCAAATTCATTTATATGGACAGCATGTAAAATGGTTCAATGAAATGGCGCTCCCGGAAGAAGGGGAATCAGCGATGAAATATGTCACTGCCGCAGCCAGAAGAGCCGTCTCGACTTCATTATGCAAGCCGGCTGGTCCTGTCCATTTGAACTTTCCTTTTCGAGAACCGCTCATTCCAGACTTGGATTCATTGCCTTATCAATCCGTCAAAACAGAAGTGACATCCATTCCTGGTGTGATGGAAGGAAGAAGACAGATTGATCCGAAACAGGTGGAAGGACTATTGGATCTCTTACTCCATGAAGAAGAAGGAGTGATTGTCTGCGGACCAATCGATGACCCCGAATTTTCAAAAGAAGTCATCCATCTGGCAGAATTTTTGGGGTATCCTATTTTGGCAGACCCTTTATCACAGCTAAGATCTGGCCATGAAAGCCCGCAAATCATCCTTGAAGGGTACGATGCCATCTTGCGGAGTGTCGACGCAAAGAATGAATTACAGCCGAAAGTTGTTATCCGATTTGGCGCAATGCCGGTTTCGAAATCAACCATGCAGTTTATGCAAGGACTGACAGAGGCATCCCATATCGTAGTCGACAGCGGAGGAGGCTGGAGGGATCCTTCATCGATGTCAACGGTCATGATATATGGTGGTGAAGCTGAATTTTGCAAAACAATCTCAGCTATAAAGAATGAAATTGCGAGGAAAAGCGGTTGGTTATCCAAATGGCAGGCAATGAATGAGATTGCTGTCAGAAATCTGCAGGAAGTTAAGGCGATTGAAGAAATAGATGAAGGCAAGATTTTTTGTGAATTGGCAAAGCTTCTTCCGAATGAAAGCGCACTTTTTATCGGGAACAGCATGCCGATTCGGGATGTAGACACATTTTTCTTTAAAACGAATAAAAATATCACTTTATATGCAAATCGTGGAGCCAATGGGATCGATGGAGTTGTATCAAGCGCATTGGGAGCGAGTGTCTATAATGAACCAATGTTTCTAGTGATTGGAGACTTATCTTTCTTTCACGATATGAATGGTCTTCTCGCTGCCAGGATGAATGAATTGAATTTGTCGATTATCCTGATCAACAACAATGGCGGAGGGATATTCTCATATTTACCGCAGGCCCAGCACGCGAAGCACTTTGAAAAATTATTCGGCACTCCATTGAACATGGAATTTAAAGCAGCTGGAGAGCTCTATGGTGCATCATATGCCAAAGTGAATGATTGGAATGATTTCGAAGTATTTGTCTCCGAGGCGGCAAATACTAAAGGTATATCCATTATTGAGGTCCCTACCGACAGGCAAAAAAATGTCCAAGCACATCGGAAATTGTGGAATTGTGTTTCCCGGGAAATTAGCGATTATTTAAAGAGTGTCGAATAATGAAGATAAATATCAAAAGTGTTCAATATCATGTCGATGTAGTTGGAGCGGGTGATCCCATTGTATTGCTTCACGGATTTACAGGGGATGGAACTACTTGGTCTGAAACAGTTCGACACATTTCCCATCATCATAAGGTAATATTAATTGATATCATAGGACACGGGAAAAGCGATGCCCCCACTAATCTTGAGCGTTATGATATTCAGTGTGCTGCTGAGGACCTAGCAGAAATATTAAACAATCTTAATATCAAAAAAGCCGACTTTTTGGGGTATTCGATGGGAGGAAGGCTCGCATTGACATTTGCCATCCTCTTTCCGACGAGAGTGAATAGGCTGATTCTCGAAAGCTCGACACCTGGGATAAAGAGTGAAATGGAGCGCAGTGAACGCAGGCAGAAAGACTCTGCCCTTGCTCGCAGGATCCTTGATGAAGGAATGGTGGCATTTGTTGATTATTGGGAGGACATTCCCTTATTTTCATCTCAAAAACGCCTTCCTGAAGAGGTACAGAAGAACATAAGAATGCAAAGGCTTGGAAATTCACCAATCGGTTTGTCCAATAGTTTGCTTGGTATGGGAACAGGTTCCCAGCCAAGCTGGTGGGAACGACTGAATGCCATCGAGCTTCCAGTTCTAATTACAGCCGGTGGATTAGATAGGAAGTTTTGCTTGATCGGAAAAGATATGCAGGATCATTTGAAAAATGCTCAATATAAGGAAATTCCTCATTGCGGGCATGCAATTCATGTGGAAGATCCGCAAAAGTTTGGTACAATAATAGAAGAGTTTTTAAATAATACATAATGAGGAGGTTTCATTCATGGCAATTGAATGGGTAGCAGAAAGAAAATATGAAGAAATTCTATATGAAACTTATAATGGGATCGCAAAAATCACGATCAATCGTCCTGAAAAGAGAAATGCATTTACACCAAGGACAGTAGCAGAATTGATCGATGCATTTGCATATGCGAGAGATGATTCCAACGTCGGTGTCATCATCTTGGCTGGTGCAGGCGATTTAGCCTTCTGTTCAGGCGGTGACCAATCTGTCCGTGGACATGGTGGATACGTAGGAGAAGATCAAATCCCTCGCTTGAATGTCCTCGACTTGCAGCGTTTGATCCGCGTCATTCCAAAACCGGTCATTGCGATGGTTTCAGGATATGCGATCGGCGGCGGCCATGTACTTCATGTTGTCTGCGATCTTACGATTGCAGCAGACAATGCGATCTTCGGCCAGACAGGACCAAAAGTCGGCAGCTTCGATGCTGGATACGGTGCAGGTTATTTGGCCCGAATCGTTGGACATAAGAAAGCAAAAGAAATCTGGTACCTATGCCGCCAATACAATGCTCAGGAAGCATTGGAAATGGGCTTGGTCAATACAGTCGTACCATTGGAGCAATTAGAAGAAGAAACCGTCAAATGGGCTGAAGAAATGCTTGAAAAGAGCCCGACTGCCCTACGCTTCTTGAAAGCGGCATTCAACGCAGATACAGATGGACTTGCAGGACTCCAGCAGCTTGCAGGAGACGCAACATTGCTATACTATACAACAGACGAAGCAAAAGAAGGACGCGACTCCTTCAAAGAAAAACGCAAACCAGACTTCGGCCAATTCCCAAGATTCCCTTAATAGAAAAGCGGAGCCGGTTCTTAATCGTTTTTTTGATAAGGGAAACGATGAAGAAGAGAGTTGATTGGCGTGTAAGGTTCGAGACTCCGGAGGGCTCACCTCCCATGGAAAGTGAGCATCATCGAGCGCAAATCAACCTTGTAAAACCTGACTAGCAACAAATATATAAAAACATTCTATTATGAAAGGGGTGTCCCAGAAGTGCTTGCCGCTTTTGGCGACAGCCCTTTTTTCATCAGATTGAATGTTCATTCCGGGATCGAACAGCCTAAAAATACAAACTAGCAAGAGTAAGGAGCAGGAAGCATGGAACAGAGATTACCGAACTGGCTCAAGCAAAGAGCTTATTTAACGCCAAATAGAAAGGCAGTTATCTTTCAAGGGAAATCCCTCACATTTGAAGAACTATATAATGAAGCCGTATTGACTGCTAAAAAAATCTCCTCTCTATCCATCAGGGAAGAAGATACTGCAGCCATTCTTCTATCCAATCACATGGATACATTCATTACCATCCACGCTTTGCAGCAATTGAATGTAAGGACGGTATTTCTGAATCTTCGTCTTACCCCACCTGAATTGGCATGGCAGCTGAAGGACGCCGGTGTCAATCTCCTGATCACTGAAACTCAATTTATGTCAAAAAAAGATGAAATCCATTCAATTCTTCCGAATCTTCATGTAAAAACTCTTGAAGAGATAAGTTCCAGCAATCCTGATGAAGTTTCCATCAGAGACGAGTTTTCCACTCAAGATGTGTGTTCCATCATGTATACATCTGGAACGACGGGGAATCCAAAAGGTGTTCTTCAGAGCTACGGAAACCATTGGTGGAGTGCGATCGGATCATCATTGAACCTTGGGATTCGAGACAATGATGTATGGGGATGTGCCGTTCCATTATTCCATATCAGTGGCCTATCCATATTGATGAGAGGCGTTATTTATGGAATGACAGTCATGCTGTATCCCCAGTTTGAACCGAATGAAATGAATACACATCTTAAACAAGGAAGATTGACCATTATATCGGTAGTCAGTGCCATGCTGCAAAGGATGTTGAATGACTTGAATGAAGAGCGGTACCATCCATCCTTCAGGTGTATGCTGCTTGGAGGCGGTCCTGCACCTCTTCCTATCCTTCAGGCATGTATGGATCAGAATATACCAGTGTTCCAGACATATGGGATGACAGAAACATCTTCTCAGATTGTCACACTTGCTCCAGAGGATAGCCTAAGAAAGGTCGGCTCCGCCGGTAAACCGTTATTTCCCTGTCAATTAAAAATTGAGAACAGCGACGGCGGACAAGCTCTCCCGATGGAAGCGGGTGAAATTATCGTTAAGGGTCCAAATGTGACAAGTGGATATTTAAAGAGGGAGGATGCCAATCGGACTTCATTCACAGACGGCTGGTTTAAGACTGGAGATATTGGCTACTTGGATGAGGAAGGTTTCTTATTCGTGCTTGATCGACGTTCAGATCTCATCATATCCGGAGGAGAGAACATTTATCCAGCCGAAATCGAGAGTGTACTGCTTTCACATCCTTCCATCGCTGATGCTGGCGTAAAGGGAATGCATGACCCTGACTGGGGAGAGGTCCCATTTGCATTTGTCGTAATAAAAGAAGCTGTAACAGAGATGGATATCATTCGATTTTGTATGGACAGACTGGCAAAATATAAGGTCCCTAAAAAGGTGCATTTTGTTAGCGAACTCCCTCGCAATGCATCTAATAAGCTGCTGAGGCGGGAACTGCCTTTGCTGATCGAATGAAAAGCTGTTTTCTCAAAGAGTGTTGTTATAAAATTCTTATATGATTAGTTGATTGATTGGAGTCGAAGGTAAAGGGGGCAGAATGATGATTAAGCATATAAATCTTCACGTTATCGAAATGCCTTTGAAGCAGCCTTTTATTACCCATCTTGAAAAGGTTTCAAAAAGGAGAGGGATCATTGTAGAGGTGGTTGATGAAACTGGATTGAAGGGCTATGGGGAAGCGGTCGCTTTCACCACACCATGGTACACAGAAGAAACCGTCCAAACCTGCTTTCATATGCTTAAAGACGTGCTTGTCCCTCAACTGCTGAAAGAAATGATAACAAGCCCAAGAGCATTTCACAAAAGGTTCCATCCTATCAGGCGGAACCATATGGCCAAGGCAGCGCTGGATATGGCTTTATGCGATTTAGAAGCAAAGAAGCAAGACATCCCTTTATGGCAATGGCTGGGTGGAGTCAATCAGCAGGTTCCGGCAGGGGTAGTGGTGGCAGCGGACTCGGCAGAAGCAGCTATTATTCAGATTCATCAGTATGTGGATCAAGGTTATGAACGGGTGAAAATTAAGGTTTCTCCGGAGCGGGATATTGATCTATTAAAGAGAATCCGGGCGAAATTCCCTGACCTGGACATCATGGCCGATGCTAATTCAGCATATACACTGGAAGATATTGATAAGTTAGTGGCCTTAGGTCAGTTCAATCTTCTAATGATTGAACAGCCGTTGGGGGTGGATGATATTGTCGATCATGCTGAACTGCAGCAGAAAGTTGAAACCCCTATTTGCCTGGATGAAAGCATAGTGACCTTTCATGATGCTGAAAGTGCCATTAAGCTCGGGGCCTGCCAGGTAATGAATTTAAAGATCGGACGTGTCGGAGGTCTTCTTCCGGCTAAACAAATTCATGATCTTTGCCTGCACAATGGAATTAAAGTATGGTGTGGAGGAATGATCGAATTTGGAATTTCAAGGGCGCACAACCTTGCCTTGTCCACTTTGGAAGGTTTCTCGATGCCGGGCGATCTGTCTTCCTCAAGTCGGTTTTGGGAAGAAGATATCATTACACCAGCAATCGAGGTAGTCAATGGGAAAGTGACGGCTCCGATGAAACCGGGAATCGGTTTTGATATCAATGAGAAAAGACTTGAAGAAGTCACGGTATTGAAGGAAAAATTGAATCGGATATAAATTCATAAAATTGCCGTCTGATCATATAAATAAGCCACAGAGCAGTTCTCTTGAAAATTATTTCTTTACCGCCTGCAGCGTAAAGATATGAAGACAAAAAAGAATCGAGAGAACGTTTTATCGATTTTATTTGTTTAATAACTAAGGGGCTCACATCGACTTGTGAGCCCCTTTTTCTTCTATGACAGCTTAGGTTCAAATGTTTTACAATCTGTTTCATAGGAATCATCGGCATGGTTCCCTGTGTGGCTTACAACGTAAATTTGATCAGCCCCACATTTATTGCCGTTTTTCCAATAACTGCAATTGTGAACTTCACATAACACGTCTTGTGCCAAGATGATCCACTCCTTATTTTGAAGATGATGATACATTCTTATTGTATACTCCTGTCATCACTTCATAAGTGGAAAGGGTTGGGACTATTCTGTTTTTTGACGCACATATCGCTTGTCTTTCATGAATAAACTCCAAAAATACACGAATCCCGGAAATAGAATAAGGAATCCGACAATGTAAATGGTGAATACTGCCCTGAATGAACTTGGATCGGTAAACCCTGATTCTATCGTCAGACCCGGATAAATAAAATAAGGCAAATGGGCATGCCCGTATACGTAGCTGGCGATCATATATTGAAGGGTGACAGAGATCACGGCCAGGCGTGGATAACCTTTGATGCCATTTTTGTCCTTAGGCAAATAGATGGCAAGGCCGCCAACGATGAAAAAGAAAAGCGATGTCAGCAGCAGTGGCAGGTGATCCATCATTTTTTCATAAAGCCAAGTCGACTCTGTCCTTAATGTGAGCATGATTAAAAATGCAGACGCCAAGGTGATTGGGCCAAGTATCATCGAATCTCTCCGATAGACCTCATAGGCATCCCTTTCCTTTGCCGCTTTGGAATAATCAGCTAGAAGCAGGGAGGATAGAAAAAGTGTGCTGCATATGGCGAAGGCGATGAACGCATATTCATTCGGACTTGTAAAAAGATCCTTGAGAAGTAGGATATGCTTGCCATCTGTAAAATCCACAAAACCTCCGTGAGAAACAGGCAGTACACTGATCAAAAATGCCGGGATAATGATGCCGGATATGCCAGAGATATAGGTTAAAATTTTTCTGTAGTCATCGGCAACATGTGAGAATACCAGGAAAGCGCTTCGTATGGAGAGAAGAAGCAAAATAATGCTTCCAGGGATCAAAAGAACGGTGCCGAGTGTATAGGCGGCACCAGGAAAAAGACTGTAAACCCCAACGACGATATTGACAATGAACACATTCGTGACTTCCCAGGTAGGGGAAAGATACCTGTTGGCGATATTGGTTGCTTTGGTTTTATCCCGGTTATAATAAACCATCGACCAAAACCCAGCTCCAAAGTCCATTGTCGCCATTACTGCATAAATGAAAACAAATCCCCAAAGTATTGTAATGGCAATGAGCGCATTCGTCATCCTTCTTTCCCCTTTCTATGTGTAAATGGAAACACCTGCATCATCTTCATTTTCAAGCTCTTTTTCTGCTGGATGCCTTTTGAAGTAATAAAGCAATACCAATACTACTGCAATTCCCAAAATGAGATACATCCCGGTAAACAGTGCGAAGAGCGTCGCGATATTCCCGGAGGTGGTAACCGAGTCGGCGGTCGTTAAAATATGATAGATCGTCCATGGCTGTCTTCCAGTACAGGCAAAAATCCATCCAAACTCAATTCCCAGGATGGCAAGAGGGCCGGTAAATACAAAAACCCAGAGCATCCATTTTAAAAATCGTTCTTTTTTCATCAATTTGTTCCAGACATATGCAGCCAAAGCAACTAAAATCAATAAACTTCCGATTCCCACCATGGCGTTGAAAAGGGTATGCACGAAGAGTGGTGGCCAATCATTTTCCGGAAAATCATGCAATCCTTTCACTTCGGTATCGAAGCTATTTCCGGCCAGGAAACTCAAGGCCCAAGGGACCTCGATCGCCCATTTCACTTCTTCGCTTTTACGATCGGTGAAACCGCCTATAGCCAATGGTGCATGTGACTGTGTCACAAATAATCCTTCTGCAGCTGCAAGTTTTTCCGGTTGGTATTCGTGAAGCCCCTGGGCGGATTCATGACCATTGATCGCAGTCAGGAATGCGAAGATTCCGCCTGTCAAAAGGCACAGCATCAGTGCTTTGTGATGGAATTTATAGATCTTGCTTCCGAAGTCACACTTCAACATTTTATAGGCCGATACCGACGCAATCGTGAATGCTCCGGTCACATAAGCGGACAGTCCGACATGTCCAGCTGTCACAAAAAAGCTTGGGTTGAAAAAAGCAGCCCATGGATCTATGTCCGTGATGCGGCCATTGACGATTTTAAAGCCTGCAGGTGTTCCTTCGAATGCATGTACATTTGTAATCAATACTGCTGAGGCAAGGCCGCCGATCACCACGAGGACGAGACTGAGGATTCGCATCCATGGTAGAATCCGGTTGGCTGCATATACGTAAATCGACATAAATAGTGCTTCAATGAAAAAAGCATACATCTCGATTTGAAATGGTAGCGCCATGACTCTTCCGATAACCTCCATGAACCCGGGCCAGAGGAGTGATAACTGCACACCTGCGATCGTTCCGGAGGGAATGCCGACACCGAGTAAAACAGCGAAAGCGCGTGTCCATCTTTTTCCCATGATGGCATATTCAGCATCCTTTGTTCTTTGATAAAGAATTTCTGCAACAAGGACCATTAAAGGAATCCCTACACCAAGTGTGGCAAAAATGATATGAAAAGCCATAGTCGTACCAAATAGAGATCGGGCAATCGTCAAATCATCCATCGGAAAATACTCCTTTTTTATTCGATAGTATTTCCTTATTGTCCACAAATTCCCTCTTTTTATGCATGGATGGAATAAAATGCTGCCTGCTCACTCCGCTGTGTTTCGACCACACAAAAAAACGGAGCATGGACGAAAGAATCCATGCTCCGTTTACTGGATGGGATGTAAAACCATTACACCCCGTTCAATAATTTAAAGCTTTTTTCAGTGTAGCGATATTTTTTCTCATCAAACTGAAATAGTCATCATGATTTTTGATGTTGTTTTCATTTAAGACGGCGAGATTATAGAGTGTGAGCGACTGTGCTCCGACTGCTTTTTTGACCACATCCGTCAGTCGTGAAGGGACGTTTTGTTCAAATAAGATATATTTGAGATGTGCTTTTTTTGCTGTCTCCACAATTTTTTTCAGATCCTGCTGTGATGGTTCATCCGAAGTCGAAATGCCTGCAACAGATGTTTGCTTCAACCCGTAGCGGCTTTCCCAGTAGCTGTATGCTGCATGTGAAACGATAAATTCTTTATGTTTTGCCTGACTTGCCATTTTGGCAAAGTCGGAGTCGAGTTGATCTAATTTAGCCGCAAGCTTATCATAATTTTGTTCAAACTCAGTTTTATGCTTCGGCATTTCTGATGAAAGTGTTTTGGTGATTTGTTTGGCCATTTCTTTTGCATATATAGGGTCAAGCCAAATATGTGGATTGACGTCGCCATTTTTATTTTCTGCTGGCTGAGCGTCCAGGTTGATTTTTTCACCAAGCGGCACCAGCTTTACATTTTCATCCTTCAGCGTTTGTTCAGATTTATTTACGAATCCTTCAAGGCCAAGCCCCACATAAAATAATAAATCTGAATCTGCGAGATTCATCATATCCTTTTGAGATGGTTCAAACGTATGCTCATCTGAACCTGGAGGATAAATAGTGTTGACAGTTACATACTTTCCACCGATTAATTTTGTGAATTCTTGAATGGGATAAACTGTCGTATAGATGTCCAAGTGATTTTTCTTCTTTTTTGAGGCTGTATTTTTCTGTTGTTCACTGCAGGCTGATAATGAAATTATTATCAATATCGAAAGTATTAGTTTTAATACACGCATAAAGTGACTCCTTCCAAAGTGAAACGTAATCATTCCGATTTAAAAAGCGAATAATAAGAATCATTCCGATTTAACATTGTTAATCATACAAAAACACACAAAAAAAAGCAAGAATTTATTTTTTCTTGCTTTTTAGGAAGCCTGGCCATTGTTCTGGTACGTCATCAAAACCTCCTGGATGCATTGGATGACATTTGGATATTCTTTTTATCGCAAGCCAACCGCCTTTGATGGCGCCGAATCTCTGCACAGCTTCGAGCCCGTAGTGTGAACAAGTTGGATAAAATCTGCAACTCGGAGGCTTTATCGGTGAAATGAACTTTTGATAAACACGGATCAATTTAATGAAGATATATTTTAACATCTTTTCTTCTCTCCTAACTTCATTTTCATTATATCATGAGATATTTCTCACTTAAAAATTGATTAATCATATAAATATACTAGGAATTTAATGTGTGTTATAATAATACATGAAGATATTAGAATAAAAGGAGTGAGGAATCAATGCCTTCAGTCGAAAGTTTTGAATTGGACCATAATGCGGTGAAAGCGCCATATGTACGCCATTGTGGTGTTCATAAAGTAGGCAGCGACGGTGTTGTCAATAAATTTGATATTCGCTTTTGCCAACCTAATAAGCAGGCAATGAAGCCAGATGCGATTCATACACTTGAGCATTTGCTAGCATTCAACATTCGTGAATTTGCTGATCGCTATGATCATTTTGATATTATCGATATCTCGCCTATGGGCTGCCAAACAGGCTACTATCTTGTCGTGAGTGGTGAGCCGGAAGTGGAAGAGATCATTGATTTGCTCGAAGCAACTATGAAAAGTGCAGTTGAAATCACTGATATCCCTGCTGCCAATGAAAAACAATGCGGTCAGGCGAAATTGCATGATTTAGAAGGTGCAAAGAACTTGATGCGTTTTTGGCTTGAACAAAGCAAAGAAGATTTGAAGCAAGTATTTGCATAATCCAAAAAAAGCTGTCCCAAGGGAACTTCCTCTGGGGCAGCTTTTTTGTGGTGCAGTGTTTTATTCAGTTTGATCACTTTCATCCACTTCAGGATCTCCGACGCTGTTTTCATCGCTCTTCAAATCAGGGTTATCTTTGATGGGATCTATGGTGTGTTTATACTTGTAGGCTTTTGAAGTCGTAAGAACGGAAAGAAGCAGGACGACAAAGACTATGATGATGGCAATGATCAGGATGATTAAGACTGTGGTGTTCATACTAAGAGCCTCCTTGATAACTCTCTCTTTTAAGAGATATTTTACCACGTATTAAGTAGATAGTGGCAAATAATGTCTGAATCGTTCAATGGACGGATATCATTTTGTCGAAATTTTGGTAAAATTGTACAAAGGAGGTATGAATGTGAACGTTTCTGCTTTAATGGGTCAGCAAGTGTCGGAATTAAGGCACACGCTGAATCTGAATTTATTGAAAAGCCAGATGGCCACCCAAACTGCTCAGGCAGTCGTCATGCTCGATAAGATGACTCCGGCAGCACCTCACCCATATAAAGGGAATTCCATTGACTTGAAAGGGTAATATCCCAACAGGGACTGAATGGCAGCATTTCATTCAGTCCCTATTTGTATTAATGCAAGTGTTTAATATAATTGGGATCGATGCTTTTTCCCTCTTTGCGTGCAAACTTTTCCTTCAATGTTTCCAGTAAATATTGACGGATGAAATATTGAAGTTCATCCGTTCTCATATCCCCAACTATCGTCATAAGTTCTTCCCTATTATAATGCTCCAGTACGGTAAAGGTAATCGTATCTAAATCTTCCTCATCCCCTGATAAGCGGTCTCTATAGATTGCAAATAATTCATCCACCAGCCTCATTGTCTTTTCTGACTCCTTTTCTATGAAAATGTGTGTGTGCATAAGGACAAACATTTATACATCTTTCGATTTAAATCATATTATGTAGAAATAAACAAAAGGTTTTACTTTATTTATACCCTACAACAATGAAAGTAATCATACACACTAGGAAGGCGGGGGTATTCTGGGAAAATTCATCGTGCCATTGATATCATTGTCCGGTGCTATTTCTTCTACACTATTCGGAGATTCGAATTCAATGATCCCTATGTTGCTGGTCGCTGTCATCATTGATTATATTACTGGGTTAATTGCGGGGATGATAAATGGGGAATTGTCAAGCGAAGTTGGTTTCAAAGGTATATTAAGAAAGATAATCATTTTTAGCATAGTCGTGGCTGCCCACTTTATCGATGTTGTTTTATCAACAGGTGAAATGATCCGTAATGCAACAGTCATCTTTTATTTGTGCAATGAAATATTATCCATACTAGAAAATGCGGGGAAGGCAGGTCTGCCATTGCCGCCTTCCATCTTGGAAAAGATTCAGGCATTAAAAAACCGATCAAACAACAAAGAATAAAAACCGAACCTTTGTGGCAAAAGAAAGGTATCAGTCATAAAGGCAGGTGTTATCGTGAGTGATCAAAAGCGAACATATTATATCGAAGTGGGAAGTGGAGAAATCTCTTCAAGTTCAACCGATTCCCCATGGAATTTTAAAATTGAAGCAACAGATGAAGAAATAACGAAATTGCGTGAGATATTTGATTCCAATTACGCAACTGATGAGCAAGGCTTCTTTAGATCACATGTTCCGTATATTCAATACCATTACGACCGGGAAAATGATGCTTACGACCGCAATCTTCAGCAAGTGTACCAAATGATCCACGACCTTGGGGATGAAGAAGCGAGAAATCATATTGAATCAATGGGGATTTTAGATGTGAATCCAACCAAGGATGAATAAAACGCCGGGAATGCATTCCCGGCGTTTTGCTTTAGTTAAAACTGTACTTCCTGTGCATTGTCCAACACATCTTGCGGAACTTCGACCGTGCTGATTTTATTATAATTTTTATAAGCACCTTTTATTTCCTGATTTACATTTACACTTTGTCCATTTACGTTCATTTCCATGTCGGTTGTCACATTGAGTGAGTCTGTTAAGAAAGTTTCTTTGTTGATATATATTTCATAATTGACTTTGTTAAACTTGATATTTTTGAGGTTTTCCTCATTCCCTTTAAGCTGTTCAGGAAGATTTTTCATGGAATCCTGGATCAGACTGTTGAATTTGTCACCTGAAGCGTTCAACTTTAAGATGAAGTGTTCATGGTCCTGTTCAAATGAGAAATCGTCAGCATATTGCTGGAGCTTCTTTAATTCCTCTCCAGGGTTTGTTTGATAATCAGACATCTGCAATATTTGATCAGAAAATTCCTTAGGCATTTTCATCCATTTTTGCTGGGTCGGATCATACATAAAGAATCCATCTTTCGTCAAGTAAGTTTCAGTTTCATAGCTTTGATTAGCGTTGGCATCGGTGTTTCCATCCATTTGTATGGACATCTTTTGATGCATGGACATTGGCTTTTGAATGAGGACATCCATTTCGATATGGGAAGTCGAGTTGATTGGCTGTGCTTGTTCCCCGCTTTGAATCTTTTGGGTTAAATCCATATCTCCAGACATACTTTTTACATTTTTGGATGCATCCAATGATTTTTGAAATACTTGTGCTAAGGTTAAATTACTTTTATCATCTTTTTTAGGGGAGGCTGCGTCCTTTGAATCTACATTCTTTGCAGTTTCCCCGCATGCGGCCAATGAAAGGATCAGCATCAGCATGATGAATGCTGAAGTTAGTTTTTTCAATTTGAACACTCCTTTAATAAAGTAAATGAAATCGGCGATTTGAATCGTACAGTTATCTTTACGGATTGAGAAGGAAAATGTTTCAATAAAATCATGAATAGTCTTTTTGGCCCAAAAATTGACATAGTACAACAAAATGCTCAGTTTCAGAAAAAAATGGAATTCATTAATAATAGTAGCATATTTCACCAAGGGAGATTAGAGTAAAAAAATGGAAAAATTCTATGATTTGAATGGCAATATGGTTACATTGACCTTTGATCAAAATCGTTTTGTGGAATCACCTACGCATGTGTTTGTCGTTTGCCGCTACCGTGATCAATGGCTGCTGACCGATCATCCAAAGCGGGGGATCGAGTTTCCCGGGGGGAAGCAGGAAGCAACTGAAACAATAGAGCAGGCAGCTGAACGGGAGGTATTTGAAGAAACAGGGGGAATAGTAGGAAATCTCGTTTATATGGGTGAATATAGAGTGGCACAAACTCCTCCACGAAAGAGTTTTGTTAAGGCTATATTCTTTGCATCCATTCGTGAAATACAATCAAAAGAAGATTACCTCGAAACGAATGGCCCCATCCTTATGAGCGATATTTTATCGGTCGTTCAAGAGGGAAGATTCAGCTTTAACATGAAGGATATGGTGCTCATTCGGACTTTGGAACAATTAAATAAGCGCGGGCTTTTAAAGCATAATTAATTTCACTCGGGGACTGACAAATAACAAGTCTATTTTCTCAAAGCATTCATTTTTACAGCTACTTAATATATTACATCATTGATGTTGCGTGGAGCGGAAGGTGCAAGACTCCGGATGGATCATCGGGTCAGGTGAGGCCCCTCGGAATGCGAGCATCCTGCAGTGGGAATCAACACCACTCAACCTTTATTAATACCAGTAAACTTCACGAAAAGAGCCAAAAATAAACACTTGGTGATCGATCACCAAGTGTCATTATTCTTGTTCATCCTTGATCAGTGCTTTTTCCAACAGCTCCACCAGCTGATACATGATTGTGGCGAATACGGCGATTAGGAGTAGGGATAACAGGACAAGCGTAAAATTGAAAACCTGAAATCCATAAATGATCATGTATCCCAATCCTCTAGAGGAAACGAGGAATTCACCGACGATCACCCCCACCCAGGAGAGTCCCACATTGACTTTCAGTGTCGAGATGATCGTCGGAAAAGATGCAGGCAAAATCGATTCTTTAAAAATTTGCCATCTGTTTGCTTCAAAAGTCTGGAGCACTTTCATGTAATTTGGATCTACTCCCCGAAAGGAAGTATAGACAACGATGGTTGTGATGATGACAGATATGATCGTCCCCATGGCGATGATCGATGATAGTCCAGGCCCAAGTGCAACAATGAGAATAGGACCCAATGCCACTTTTGGCATTGCATTCAATATGACCAAATAAGGGTCCAGTATTTTGGATAAGAATGGAGACCACCATAATACTGCTGCCAGAATGGTGCCAAGGAGTGTCCCAAGTAAAAATCCGCAGACTGTTTCTCCCACTGTCACATATAAGTTGTTGAATAAGCTTCCATCGCTTATTTTAACCAATAAAAGGTGCCATATCTTGGTTGGCGAGCTAAAGATGAGTGGATCGATCCATCTTTCCCGGCTGGCGAATTCCCATGACCCGAAAAAAAGGATGAAAATGAGCAGCTGGTAGATCCTTACCCACTTTTTTTCTTTTTTGATGCTGAATAGAAACTGCTCATGAAGGAGCTCCGTCTCGTTGATAGTTGATTTCAAGGCTCTCCAGCTCCTTCCATATCATTTGGAAAAGGCCTGAATAAGATTGATGGTTCCTGCATTCAAAAGGTGTCAACGTCTTCATTTCTTCCGGAACGATGAAAGTTTTATGCAATCTTCCAGGCTTTGCGGCAAACAGCAGGATCCGATCACTCATTGCAATGGCTTCCCCGATATCATGTGTGACCAGGATTGCGGTTTTTCTAAAGGATTTAAGCGTTTGAAAAACTAAATCTTCGAGTTTTAGTTTGGTTTGGTAGTCCAAAGCTGAAAAAGGTTCATCAAGCAGCAATAGTTTCGGATTGACGGCCAATGTCCGTGCCAGTGCCGCCCGCTGCCTCATGCCTCCAGATAGTTGACGGGGATATTGCTTTTCCACGCCTTCAAGCCCCATATTTGCGAGCAGCTTCAATGCCTCTGTTTTTGTTTCATCATTTAATTTATTCATTAGTTTAAGGCCCAATAGAATGTTTTCTTCGATCGTTTTCCATGGAAACAAGTAATCCTGCTGCAGCATGTAGCCTGTAGAACCCTTTCGATCATTGTTCGAAAAGGTTATCGTTCCATTTGTTGCATCCATTAATCCGGCAATGATCGAAAGCAGTGTTGTTTTTCCACAACCGCTTGGGCCAAGGAAAGAGATGAACTCTCCCTCCTTAACCTCAAATGAGATGTCTTCAAGCGCTTTAACCGCGGTTTTTGGGGTAAAATAACTATGGTGAAGATGATCGATTTTCAGGAAGCTCATGGCGGAACTGCCTCCTTATTTTTTAATGACTTTATTGGCGATTTCAGTATTGACCAGGGTATCATGCTGAATCTGTTTAGGAAGCTCTTCCGCTTCATTCATAATGTTTTGAAGGTTATTCCACTCTTCTTCATCCAAGATTGGATCTGTGGCAAAGGACCCTTGCGACTTATAGCGGTCGACCACCGTTTCGATTGTTGCTAAATCGGTGTTCTCAAAATAAGGCTGAATGGTCTTGGCAATTTCGGAAGCGCTGTGTGACTGTACCCATTGCTGAGCTTCATAAATGGCTTTCGTGAATTTTTCAATGGTGCTTTTATTCTTTTTTAGGTAGCTTTGCTTCGTCATGAAAGTCGTATATGGAACATGGCCGGATTCCTTGCCGAATGAAGCCACGATATATCCTTTTCCTTCTTTTTCAAAAACGGATGCAGTCGGTTCGAATAATTGAACGTAATCACCCGTTCCGGAAGCAAAGGCGTTGGCGATATTGGCGAAATCGATGTTTTGGATCAGATTTAGGTCCTTATGTGGATCGATTCCGTGGTTTTTCAAAACAAATTCTCCGACCATTTGCGGCATTCCGCCTTTTCTTTGCCCAAGGAATGTCGAGCCTTTTAATTGATCCCATTGGAAATCATCAATTCTTTTCCTGGATACAAGAAATGTACCGTCAGTCTGAGTAAGCTGGGCAAAATTAATGACAGGATCGCTGGAACCTTGTGCGTACACATAAATGCTTGTTTCCGATCCGACCAATGCAACATCAGCTCCACCGGATAAGAGGGCGGTCATCGTTTTATCGCCGCCTGCAGTTGTCGTGACACTTACATCAAGACCTTCTTTTTTAAAGAATCCCTTTTCGATTGCTACGTATTGAGGGGCATAAAAGATGGATCGTGTGACTTCTGCAATACGTACTTTTTTAAGAGCTGTCTTTGAATTTTTCTCGCTGCATGCTGAAATGGAAAATACCAATACAAATGCCAGCAGCAGTGCAAAACTTCTTTTCAGCCATCGATTCATTTATAAATCCTCCTTTGCTTTCTTTATCAATTGGCTTAGATGATATGAGCCTAATAATTGGATATGGTATCGTATGAGCAGGTTGAGAAATGTGTGAATGCCCAGAAAAAATTTAAGGGGGTGAAGAAATGCATGAAACATACCTCATTGTTTCCAAGCACGCTTTTCCGTCCCCTAATCCGAAAGTTCGTTTGTTTTTGATGACTTATCTTTCGGATGGACTGAAAGTGAAGGGCCTGTTGGCAGAACCAGCGGATGAAAATACATATGATGGATTCTTGTATTTAAGGGGAGGAATAAAGCGTGTAGGCATGGTGAGGCCGGCAAGGATTGCACAATTTGCCTCAGAGGGATTCATTGTGTTTGCCCCTTTTTATCGGGGGAATGAAGGGGGAGAAGGAAATGAGGACTTTGCCGGAGAAGATATGAATGACGCTGTTTCAGGTTTTGATCTTCTTCGTGGACATCCAAGGGTCCGCAAAGGAAAAGTGCATCTTTTCGGATTTTCCCGAGGTGGGGTGATGGCCCTCCTGACAGCTATCAGAAGGCAGGAAGCAGCATCTGTTGTCACTTGGGGAGGGGTTTCAGATATGGCTCTCACGTATAAAGAAAGAAAGGACCTGCGAAGGATGATGAAGCGTGTCATTGGCGGAACTCCAGCTCGTGTACCTGGTGAATACAAACGAAGGACGCCATTATTCGAATTGGAACATCTCCTCGCCCCGGTATTGATCATCCATGGCGTTCGGGATCTAAATGTATCGGTAGAACATTCCTTGCGCCTGGAAAAAAGGTTGAAAGAGTTGGAAAAAAATCATGAAACATGGCTTTTCCATGAGTTTACGCACTATTTTCCGCCAAAAATTAATCGGAAAGTTGTAAAAGAACTTACAAAATGGATGAAAAAACAAACACATGCATGATAGGATAAGAATTAAGATTGATAAAGGAGTAGAAGAACCATGGGGATGCCGCTCGAATTAAATACCATGATTGTGACTAAAGGATTGGAAAGAAGGCTTGAAGATAATTTATTTACACTGGTGAAAGAAGGCTATCGCTTATATCCGATGGACATTCCAATTGAAGTGAAACGTTCGAAGGATGGAGAAGGAACAGGGATTGCCGTGATTCAACAAATTAAATGGGAAGATAATCAAACCATTCTTTCCTATCAGCTGATTTCTTTATACTCAACGAATTAATAGCGTAAAAATAGTGCTGACTGCAGGCAAACTCGAGTAATATCGAGTTTGCCTGCAGTTTTTTTAAAATTTAATGCATTGTTGGATATCGGTTTCCCCTTATATTAATTTTGGCTGATGAGGGGAATCAGATCCAGCATCTGGTGCCCGTTAATTATGTTTAGGCTCGTGATGGGCAACAAAATCGTCGTCAGGGTCCAGCTTATTTCGTATAGGCATACATAGGGAATCATATCTACTTAATTAAGGTGACAGATGTGCCGCAAAGCAGTTTCCCCTTTCAGTTGAATGAGAATAAAAAAAGGGTATCGAGAGACGGTCTCGATACCCTTGTGCCAACCAATCATTGGTTGCCTGGTTTCTTATCATATTTTATTTTAACGGTCCGCCTAATTCAGCAATGTCGGCAGGGACATTATTGAACTTTTTGAAGTTTTCTTTGAATTTATCGGATAGTTCCTGTGCTTTGTTTTGATAGGCATTTTGATTTTGCCATGTTTTTTGCGGCTGAAGAACTTCATCCGGGACACCCGGTACATGGACTGGGATGGATAATCCAAAGACTTCATCCTTCACCGTTTCCACATGGTTCAATTCCCCTTCGAGAGCGGCTTGGACCATGGCGCGGGTGTAGCTCAGCTTCATACGGCTGCCCACTCCATATTCTCCTCCGGTCCATCCTGTGTTGACCAAAAATACTTGCACATTGTGTTCATCGATTTTCTTGCCCATCATTTCTGCATATCTAGTAGCAGGAAGGGGCAGGAATGGTGATCCGAAGCAAGTGGAGAACGTTGCCTGCGGTGAAGTGATGCCTCTTTCCGTGCCAGCCAATTTAGATGTGTAACCGCTTAAAAAATGATACATAGCTTGTTCCTTCGAAAGCTTGCTGATCGGCGGCAATACACCAAAGGCATCCGCAGTAAGGAAGACGATTGTATTTGGCTGCCCTGCGATGCTTGGGTCCACGATGTTGTCTATCGATTGCAGTGGGTAAGCTGCACGGGTATTTTCCGTTAACGACGTATCATCATAATCCGCAACTCTTGTATGTGGATCGACCATGACATTCTCCAATACGGAGCCAAAACGGATGGCATTGAATATTTGCGGTTCTTTTTCTTCAGAAAGGTTAATGCATTTGGCATAACATCCGCCTTCTATATTAAAGACACCATTGGGAGACCAGCCATGCTCGTCATCCCCGATCAATCGCCGGTTTGGATCTGCTGACAATGTTGTTTTGCCGGTGCCGGAAAGTCCGAAAAATAAGGCGACATCTCCCTCAAAGCCAACATTGGCGGAACAATGCATGGAAAGGATGTCCGCTTCAGGCAGCATATAATTCATCACGGAGAAAATGGATTTTTTCATTTCACCTGCATATTCCGTCCCACCGATCAGGACGATGCGGCGTTCAAAAGAAATGATGATAAATGTTTCTGAATTGGTCCCATCTTCCGCAGGGTCCGCTTTGAAAGTAGGCGCTGAAATGACGGTGAATTCCGAATCATGTTCCTTGACTTCTTCCTCATTTGGACGAATGAATAGCTGGTGGGCAAATAGATTATGCCAAGCATACTCATTGATGATTTGGATGGGAAGGCGGTATTTTTGATCTGCACCTGCAAATCCTTTGAAGACGAATACTTCTTCTTTGTCTTTTAAGTATGAAATGACTTTATTATAAAGCTTGTCAAAGGCTTCTGATGAAATCGGCTGATTCACGCTGCCCCAGTCAATTTTATCTTTTGTGGATGGTTCTTCCACCACGAACTTATCTTTAGGCGATCTGCCTGTATATTTCCCAGTCTCTGCACGAACTGCTCCGGATGAAGTCAAAATCCCTTCATTGCGATTAAGGACCTTTTCGACTAATTGTGAAACAGAAAGCTGCATTTGAATGTTATGACCGTTTAAAAGTTCCAATAATTTATTTGAGATGCTTACTGAACTCATACAGTATTAACCTTCCTTTATCTAAATTTTGAACCTTTATGTTGACTCAAGAAATAGTATAACACATTGATTCAATTAGTCTATACTATATATGTATTATTTCTTGATTATTTTTGTTTGTATCATTTGTAAAAACTTTCAATTATATAGTCACTTTTCGTAAAGTTTGTTGGTAATTATTTAAGGTTGAGTATGGTTGATCTCCGGAAGAATGCCCGCTTTCCGAGGGACGTGCGGCAGTGATCCCTCGGAGCCTTGCTCCTCCGCCTCATTCACAATTAAAGTATGATATCGTTTACACAACAATCTTTGTGAAAGCATCCGGGCATTGAGCCTGGATCGTGTACGGTTTATTATGATTTTAACACTAGTGCCGGTCATATCCCAAGAGATTAATCCTGAACCATTGACGAAATGTAAGGGAACGATCAAAATTTAGTAGATAAATCTAATTCCTATACGATTACTTGTATTAATTAAACGATAAGGTTAGGAAATATATGAAAACATATTGACATAAATAAGTGAGTTCGTTATGATTTTACCTTGAACGGATACTCTTATCCTGAGCTGGTGGAGGGACAGACCCTATGAAACCCAGCAACCTGCTCGAGCTTGAAACGATCGATGCAACGAAGAATGTATGCCGTGCTCAAAGGCAAGCATATGCATTTGTTCATACGACGTATTTTTCCGAGAGAAGGTGCTAATCTGACGCAAGGTACAAACCTTGAACGATAAGAGTGAAAGGCTCGATGACGTAATCAAAACCTTTCCTCACATTGTACAAAGGGAAGGTTTTTTCTTTTGTATAAAACATTTCGCGTCTTAGCATGCATGGACATAAATGCCTGGTTTGATAATATATTGGGGTTTATTTCATACTACTAAGGGAAATGAGTACCGTGAAACGAACTTACGGCAGATCGTTTCGCCCAATGCATTTTGCAAAAGGCTCCTCGCTCTGCTAATTTTTAAGGAGGAACATTGATGTCAAAAAAACGCCGTTTATTCACATCTGAATCCGTGACAGAAGGACATCCGGATAAAATTTGTGACCAAATTTCAGATTCCATTCTAGATGCAATCATCGCAAAAGATCCCAATGCCCGAGTCGCTTGTGAAACATCCGTGACGACTGGTTTGGTATTGGTATCAGGTGAAATCACAACAAATACTTATGTGGATATTCCGAAAATCGTTCGCGAAACCATTACAAATATTGGATATACCCGTGCAAAATACGGCTTTGATGCTGAAACTTGTGCGGTCCTGACTTCCATCGATGAACAATCAGCAGATATTGCCATGGGAGTTGACCAGGCGCTTGAAGCACGTGAAGGGCAAATGACAGATGAAGAAATCGAAGCAATCGGAGCTGGTGACCAAGGACTTATGTTTGGGTTCGCCTGCAATGAAACAAAAGAATTGATGCCGCTTCCTATATCTTTATCACATAAACTTGCAAGACGTTTAACAGAAGTGCGCAAAGAAGAAATTCTTCCGTATTTGCGTCCTGATGGGAAGACACAGGTGACTGTAGAATATGATGAAAATGACAAACCTGTCCGCATCGATACAATCGTCATTTCCACACAGCATCATCCGGAAGTGTCTTTGGAACAAATTAAACGCAATCTAAAGGAATACGTGATTGATCCGGTCGTTCCGAAAGAACTGATCGATGATCAAACAAAGTATTTCATTAACCCTACTGGCCGTTTCGTCATCGGCGGACCTCAAGGGGATGCCGGATTGACTGGCCGAAAAATCATCGTTGACACTTACGGTGGCTATGCACGCCACGGTGGTGGTGCATTCTCTGGTAAGGATGCCACTAAAGTGGACCGTTCGGCAGCATATGCAGCACGCTATGTCGCAAAAAATATCGTTGCAGCAGGTCTTGCTGAAAAGGTTGAAGTTCAGCTTGCGTATGCAATCGGTGTTGCACAGCCTGTTTCCATTTCAATAGAAACATTTGGTACTGGAAAAGTTGATGAAGATAATCTTGTAGACGTAGTAAGAAATAACTTTGACCTACGTCCTGCAGGAATCATTAAAATGCTCGACCTTCGCCGTCCGATTTACAAGCAGACAGCTGCTTATGGACACTTTGGCAGAAACGATCTAGATTTGCCATGGGAAAGAACGGACAGAGCGGAAGCATTGAAAACAGAAGCACTATCTAAATAATTTTTATTAGTCCATAAGATATAGTAGTCATTGGTGGAGTTGCATGTTATTATGCAACTCCACTTTCTCTTTTTCGTATAATAAAGATATATACTGCCTCCCTTAAATTGCCTTAGGATAAAATGGGGTTGAACACTGCAAATTAGGGGAAAAGATGATACTATTAGATAGTCTGTAGAAATATTTTAGCAAGTCTTTAGACTGTTGCCGAATGAATGGTCTTTCTGTAATATGGAAATGTTCTAAATAAAAAACGATTAATGGAGTAGGTGCATACATAATGTGCGGTTTTATTGGATGTGTACATGATCAAGCTGTTGAGCTTAGCGAGAAGGACCGACAGCTTTTTGAAAATATGAATAATATTATTACCCACCGCGGCCCGGATGATGACGGCTATTTTGCGGATGAACATATTCAGTTCGGGTTCAGACGTTTGAGCATCATCGATTTAGAGGCTGGCCATCAGCCGTTGACTTACGAAAATGAACGCTATTGGATCATTTTTAATGGAGAAATATACAACTATGTTGAGCTTCGGGAGGAATTACTGAAGGAAGGACTCACATTCGAGACGTCTTCTGATACCGAAGTCATCATCGCCCTTTACAGCCATCTGAAAGAAAAAGCTGTGGAAAAGCTTCGCGGCATGTTTGCGTTTGTCATTTGGGACAAACAAGAGCAGGTTCTTTTCGGTGCCCGCGACCATTTCGGCATCAAGCCATTTTTCTACACACAAGATGGCGGGCGTACTTTCTTTGCATCCGAAAAGAAAAGTATCTTATTGGCGATGGAAAACGATGTGCTTGACTACGATTCAGTCCAGCACTATATGACCTATCAGTATGTACCAGAGCCGAAGACGATGTCCGTTGGGATCGAGAAGTTGGAACCTGGGCATTATTTCACTAAGAAATTGGGCCAGCCCCTTAATATTCAGCGCTATTGGAAAGCTGCCTTCCATCCGGTGATGAAATCGGAAGGTGAATTTGTCAAGCAAATCAAGGATGTCCTGTTCGACTCGGTCAACATGCATATGCGAAGCGATGTACCGGTTGGATCTTTCCTTTCAGGGGGAATTGATTCGTCTATCATCGCATCGATTGCAAAGGAATATCATCCTGCCATCAAAACATTTTCTGTCGGATTTGAACGCGATGGCTTTAGTGAAATAGATGTTGCAAAAGAAACGGCCGACAAGCTTGGAGTAGAAAATATCAGTTATGTGATCACACCGGAAGAGTATATGAAGGAACTGCCAAAGATCATGTGGCATATGGATGATCCATTGGCGGATCCAGCTTGTGTACCATTATACTTCGTAGCTCGGGAAGCTAGAAAGCACGTAACGGTCGTTCTTTCAGGTGAAGGAGCGGATGAACTTTTCGGTGGCTACAATATTTACAGGGAACCTCAATCGCTTGAGATGTTCAATAAAATCCCTGAAGCCGGAAAGTCATTGCTTCGTTCGATTGCCAAAGTGATGCCGGAAGGTGTTAAAGGGAAGAGCTTTATCGAACGCGGTGTGACGCCGATGGAAGAGCGGTATATCGGAAATGCAAAAATGTTTTCTGAGAGCGAAAAGAGAGAACTGCTTACCGAATATAAATCCGGATTGGACTATACGTCAATCACGAAGCAGTTCTATTCCGAGACATTTGGCTATGATCCGGTTGATCGTATGCAATATATCGATATCCATACATGGCTCAGGGGAGACATTCTGTTGAAAGCCGATAAAATGACGATGGCCCACTCCCTGGAATTGCGCGTGCCGTTCCTGGATAAGAAGGTTTTCGAAGTAGCTTCAAAGATTCCAACAAGCCTTAAAACGGCTAATGGAACGACAAAGTATATTTTACGGAAGGCTGCTGAAGGAGTCGTACCGGAGCACGTACTGACGAGGAAAAAATTAGGATTCCCTGTGCCTATCCGCCATTGGCTGAAGGATGAAATGAATGATTGGGCAAAAAACATCATTCGCGAAAGCCAGACAGACCATATACTCAATAAGCAGTATGTATTGAATCTGTTGGAAGAACATTGTCAAGGAAAAGCGGATTACAGCCGAAAAATCTGGACTGTACTTGTGTTCATGATATGGCATGGAATTTATATGGAAGATAAGTATGATTTTCAAAACGAATATAAATTAAAAAAGGCAGCAGCTTCCCGCTCTAATTAATACTGAGGGAGATAGCCTGACTGCCCATTTGAACCCAGGATGAAATGAAAGCGTCCTTGGGTTTTTTTTTGTTTTTTTGTCCGGTCAATGGATCGTTGAAGTAAATATAGTGTTCATCATAGCCTGTGATCAGGACCGAATGCTCTTTAAATGTTACTTTTATCGGCCCTTCATGGGTCTGCCAAGTTTGAAAATATGCAGAAGGCAATTTCTTGTAATCGGTATTCGTAATGACCCATACCGGCTTTCCGGCAGATAGGTACATTTTCAATATATCGAAGGAAGATCCGGTTAAATCAATTACCATATCTCCTAAATAGCGTGCAGCCAGTTTTGCGACGGGGCCATGATAGACCCCGTAACCCGGTTTTGAGTATGTGTATATATCCCCGACGAATCCGGTGTTTGGGTTTCCAAAGCGGACGCTTCCATTTTTATTTGAATAAGCGGAAGGATCCTTGGCAATTTGTTCAGCTAGTTTCATTTTGTCTGCTTTTTCTATTCCTGCATATTGGAGGAGCATCGCCAAGCTTGTGACTTCGCAGCCCCTTGCAAGCTGGGGATATTGGGTAACGACCGATGCATTCAATAATACTTTGTTTTTAATTTTTATCAGTTCATGATTGTTAGTGTCAGATGCTGTTTCTGGATAATGATACACCGTCTGCTCTTTTGCAAAAGTTCCTTTTAAATAAATGAAAGACACCGATGAAGTGCACACTAATAGAATGAAGATAATCGAAAGCAATAATCGGTGGCGGGAGGACATCCACCGGAGGCAGATAATTAAAAGAAATAAGAATATTATTGAGCCTGGGATAATAAAAAGTAACATGATACCACCTTTTGAATCTTAAAAATATCTTTAATCAGTCTTGCATTTCTTTATATATTTGTGCTTTTTCGGCATATTCCCTTGAAATTCTTTTCATCTCGCTTATATCATGTTCATTCAGCTCCCTCACCACTTTAGCGGGCCTTCCAAATGCCAGGGTATTCGGTGGAATGACTTTGCCGGGGGGAACGAGGCTGCCAGCCCCGATGAAGGCACCTTCTCCGATTTCGGCATTATCGAGAATGATGGAGCCCATTCCTATCAGCGCTTTCTTTCTGATCTTGCAGCTATGCAGGATGACTTGATGGCCAACAGTAACTTCATCTTCAATAATAAGCGGATTGTTGGGACTTTGATGAAGAACGGAATTATCCTGGATGTTCACTTTATTGCCGATAACGGTCGGCGCTACATCCCCTCGGATAACGGTGTTGAACCATACACTTGATTGACCACCGATTTGCACATCACCAGAGATCGTGACATAGTCGGCAATGAATGCTGTTTCAGCTATTTGAGGGGTTTTTCCTTTATATGGGTATAACAATGCAAGAACTCCTTTTCTAGGTTTTTCTATATCAATTTTATCGGAAATAATATGCAATATGTTAACTTTTTTATAGGCTTATACCTTGTTTTTTACCGAGCTGTAAAAAGTGGCTTTCAGCACCTTTATATAAAATATTTCTTATAAAAGACACTTAATCGTAAATTTTGTGCTAATGGTCAAAGGTTGCGTAAGGTTGATTTCCGCTGCAGGATACTCGCTTTCCGAGGGGCGTCACACAAAGTGAGGTCGTTCGGTGTTGGCACAGGACAAGGAACACTTCGGCAGCGACACATTGCACGAAGAAAAAATGTTTGCATTTTTCGAGGACGTGCCGAACTTAATCGGACATCTGCCTAACATCTCCTCGCTTCGCTGCAGGGTCTCGCCTGGCCCGCTGCTTCCTCCGGAGTCTCGCACCTTCCGCTTCAATCAACATTAATCGTTTTTTTTTTAGAAAAACTGTTAAGAATTTCTTAATAATCCTTCAGTGTATATCAAGCGAGACAGTCTTGAAAAGACACCAGGAGGTATCAGTGCTGATAGAAATGATTTTAACATTTGCGGCCGGTTTAGTATAATCTATACAAGATAGAAGGAGGATTTCATATGTGGAAATGGGAAGCAGATGGTCCTGCCAAGGCTGTGATTGTCATGGTACACGGGGCAATGGAACATCATGGACGTTATGGCTGGCTGATTGAAATGTGGCGTTCAGCCGGATATCATGTAATCATGGGTGATTTACCGGGACAAGGAATGACATCAAGATCCAAAAGAGGACATATCGATTCCTTTGATGATTATATAATTGAAGTAAAGGACTGGGTCCAAGCAGCTTATCAGTTTGATCTGCCTGTTTTTTTGCTCGGGCATAGCATGGGAGGATTGGTGACGATCCGTGCCTTGCAGGAGCATAGGCTGAATCTGGCAGGAGTGGTCCTTTCATCTCCATGTCTTGGCTTGGTGAAATACCCATCCAAAGCAGTCGGATTATTATCTTATGGTTTGAATACCGTTTTCCCGACACTTAAATTTCCAAGTGGATTGACCGTTGACATGGCGACTCGAAACGAAGAAGTCCGTGAAATTGATGTCAATGATACATTATACGTAACAAAAGTGTCTGTCCGCTGGTATCGGGAGCTGGTCAAGGCGATGAAGCTGGCTTTTGTGAATATGGAAAAGCTGCCTGATTATCCGCTTTTGGTCATGCAGGGCGGAGATGATAAAATAGTGAACAAGACCGTTGTGAAAGATTGGTTCAATCAAGTGCCATTATCAGAAAAACAATTTAAAGAATGGAATAAATGCTACCATGAAATTTTCAATGAGCCGGAAAGGGATGATGTGTTTGCATATGCAAAGAACTTCGTTGAAAACCGTTTGCGTACCCTCGGCTATGTTGTGGAGTGAGGTGTAATAATGTCGATTCCTTCTCAGCCGTTTTCCTTGATGAATCAAGTTTATCGCAAGGTATTTCCGCTGGTACACAAAGAGCTTTCCTTTTGGAAGGAGAAAGCTCAGGAAATACCCAATGATGAACTAAGGAAACAGGCGCTTGCCAGCATCGAACATAAAACCTTCCACTGTGAAGGAGGTTCCATATTAGGGTTGCTGGCTTTGGAAAATAGGGCGGATGCCATAAAATTCATCGTCGCCTATCAAACCATCAGCGACTATTTGGACAACTTGTGTGATCGGAGCACTTCTTTGGACCCTGAAGATTTTGCTGCTTTGCATGAATCCATGAAGGATGCCCTGACAGTCGGAGCCCCTTCAAGGAACTATTATCGCCTTCGAGAGGACCAAAATGATGGTGATTATCTGGCGTCGCTAGTGAGGACATGCCAGCATGTTCTAAGGGATATTGTTAATTATCAGGAAATTAAAGAATACTTATTGGAGCTTTGCCAATATTACAGCGATCTTCAAATTCATAAGCATGTAAAAGTGGAAGAACGTGAAGGGAGGCTGCAAAAGTGGTTTGCCCTTTATAAGAGTCAACTGCCCGAAATGGAGTGGCATGAATTCTCTGCTTGTTCAGGTTCGACATTAGGAATTTTTTGTTTAGTTTCCTATGCATTGAGGACCGATTTCGAAAAAGAGCATGCTTCCATGATACGAAATGGATATTTTCCATATATCCAGGGCTTACATATCCTTTTGGATTATTTCATCGATCAGGAAGAGGACAGAAATGGCGGTGATCTGAATTTCTGCTTCTATTATGAAAATGATGAGAGGCTGTTGGAGCGGTTGAAGCATTTCGTCGTGCAGGCTGATAAGTTCACAGAAAATCTCCCGCATCAAAAATTCCATAAATTAATCAATCGAGGGTTGTTGGGGGTATACTTGTCAGACGATAAAGTGCATCAGCAAAAGCATATCCAATCGATTGCAAAGAAAATCATGAAGGCCGGTGGAGCCATTAGCTACTTCTTTTATTGGAACGGAAGAATGTATCGAAGGATTCAACGGGCAATTCCGGCTGGATTGGCCAAACAAATGGCGAAATAAAGTAATTTTTGAAAGAGACGACTTTGATCGTCTCTTTTTTTAGGCATATAGATGTGTTTATGGGCTAAAAGAACTAAAGTAATTGTCGGTTATTCAGGAAAATTATCATATTGTGTAAATAATTCCCTGGAGCTTTCTTCCTGTTTTTGTAGAAAAAGAAGGATTTTTCTGAAAAAACATATAAATCTTTAGTGTATTAAACAGATATTTCACTAAAGGGGGAAGAAAGTTGAAGGCGAAGAAAGTTCTTTCAATGGCCATGGTGGCAGCGCTGAGCCTTGGTGCTTTTGCTCTGCCTGGCAGCAGCTACGCCAAAACAGTGGATTTTGGCCAATCACAAGTACAAAAAGGGAATGAATCACACTCTACAGGTGGTCCAGTCGATCTTGCCATTGCGAATCAAGATAAATTGATTGAAATGCTGAAGAAAAGCGGTGCCATTCCACAAAATGCAACGGCTGCAGAGGCAGAAAATGCTGTCAATCAATTTTTGAAAACGAAGGCGAAGCAGGCTGAAACAGGTGTTCCGGATGATGGCCAGCTCATCAAGGAACAAGAGAAACTGCAAGAAAATATCAAGGATAAAATGAAGCATCAAAAAGGAGGGCACGATAAAGGAAGCCATCACAAAGATGCTGTGGACAATGTTGTGCCTGAAAAATATAACGGGACAGAACGGAAGGACAAAGTGCTTGTCCTGCTGATTGAATATCCAGATTTCCCACATAATCAAATCAAACCTGGCGATACAGATATGTACTATTCGGATTATACACAGCAGCACTATCAAGACATGATCTTCGGGGATCATGGCTACAAAGGGCCGGATGGCAAAAACAAGATATCCGTCAAGCAATACTATGAGCAGCAATCAGGCGGCAGCTATACGATCGACGGCCAGGTAGCCGGGTGGTACATGGCTAAGCAACCAGCAGCCTATTATGGCGGGAATGGTTCAAACGGCAGTGATGCCAATGCAAGAGGATTGATCAAAGAAGCTTTGGATGCTGCTGCTAAAGATCCAAATGTCAATTTAGCCGACTATGACCAAGAGGATCGCTATGACTTGGATGGCGATGGCAACTACAATGAGCCGGATGGTCTCGTCGATCACTTGATGGTCGTGCACTCTTCTGTCGGTGAGGAAGCCGGGGGCGGAAAGCTCGGTGAGGATGCAATCTGGTCACATCGCTGGAATTTGGGTGCCCCATATGAAATTCCAAACACCTCCACTGATGTACCTTATTGGGGAGGAAGCATGGGGGCTTATGACTATACAATCGAACCTGCAGATGGCGCCGCCGGTGTATTCGCCCATGAATACGGCCATGATCTAGGGCTACCGGATGAATATGACACTCAATATTCAGGTGCTGGGGAAGCGGTATCCTACTGGTCCATCATGGCAAGCGGAAGCTGGTCAGGAGCGGTGCCGGGTACAGAGCCATCAGGCTTCAGTGCTTGGTCGAAGGAATTCCTGCAGGCTGCCCATGGCGGCAACTGGCTGAAGGATGCCGAAATCGACTTGGCTGACATCGATAAAAAAGGTGTCGAAGCTTTGCTTGACCAAGCAAGTACGAAAGGAACAAATCTTGATGCGTTAAAAATCAATCTTCCGAAGAAGGAAACTGTTGTGAATACTCCATATAGCGGCAGCAGCGAATACTTCAGCGGAAGTGGAAACAACCTGGAAAATTCCATGTCTTTTAATGTGGATTTAACGAAGGCGGCGAACGCTTCCTTGAATTTTAAAACATGGTATGACATCGAGCAGGATTGGGATTATGCATCCATTAAGGTAAGAGAAGCTGGAACGAATGATGACTGGACAACAGTTCCAGGAAATCTGACGACAACGGCTGATCCGAATGGACAAAATCCTGGAGACGGCATCACAGGCAAATCAGACGGATGGGTAGACGGTTCCTTTGATCTGAGCGCATATGCCGGTAAAAATATGGAAGTGAAATTCAATTACTGGACGGATGTCGCTGCGGCAATGCCAGGATTTTATGTGGATGATATCCAAGTGACCGTCGATGGAGAGACTGTACTTACTGATAATGCCGATGGCGATCAAGCAGTCACTTTGGATGGTTTTGAAAAAAATAATGGAAAAATGTATACGGACCATTATTATTTATTGGAATGGAGAAACCATCAAGGTGTCGATGAAGGTTTGGCACATTTGAAACGCGGAAACAGCATGATGGAATATGATCCAGGCTTGGTTGTGTGGTATGTCGATGATAAGTATGATGATAACTGGACAGGCATCCATCCAGGTGAAGGCTTCCTTGGCGTGGTCGATGCCGATCAGCATGAGCTGAAATGGAGCGACAATACTATGGCATCCACTCGATATCAAATACATGATGCAGCCTTCAGCTTGGATAGAACGGATAAAATGTTCTTGGATTACACAGACTTGCTTGGACTGACGCTTAAGGATTATGATACGCATCCGACTCCGATGTTTGATGATCGTCATAATTACCTTGACAGCAAGGTTCCAGACGCAGGCCGTGATGTACCTAAATACGGTTTGAAAATCCGGGTGACTGGTGAAAGTAAAGACCGCTCTGTTGGAAGAATCGAGATCTCAAAATAAGTACACTGAAAAGGACGGGATTACTGATCCCCGTCCTTTTTGTTATCTTTTTTCAATGGCCACCACAAATGGCGGATTATTTTCCTGATTGATGAATTGGTATTGCAAGACGTGGACATCGTTTTGGTCGAGCTGTTTTACAAATCGTAAAATATAGTCCCGTTCCACTGCCCCTTCTCGATGACCATGGTAAATAACTATCACGATGATTCCGCCCGGCTTCATCATTTCGATCAGCTGTCCAATGGCAGATAATGTAGTCCTTGGCCTCGTTACGAGCGTTTTATCCCCGCCAGGCAAATATCCCAGGTTAAAGACCGCGCCTGCAATTTTCCCATAATGCACAGGGGGCAGAGAATTCATCACAGTCTCATGTCCATTTTGAAATAACGTAACCCTATGGGAAAGGCCATGTTCTTCCAGTCTTTCTTTCGTTGTTTGAATTGCTTCCGGCTGAATGTCAAAGCCATACACTCTTCCTGTTTCTCCTACCAATTGTGATAAGAACAAAGTATCGTGTCCATTCCCAATTGTCGCGTCGACGGCGATGTCCCCTTCGTGAATGACTTTTTCCAACAATGCTCTTCCAAATGGAAGTATTCTTTCCAAAATCATGCTCTCAGCTCCAACTTATTTTTCTTATAATATTTTCCTTGCCAGCTGTTGCGGCGCTTTAATTCAGCATCTATTTCATTCAACACTTTCCACTTGTTTACGCTCCACATCGGACCGACCATCAAATCGATCGGTCCATCCCCAGTGATGCGGTGGACAATCATTTCAGGCGGGATCCTCTCAAGCTGGTCACATACCAATTGGATATAATCATCAAAAGATAAAAGCTCAAGCATTCCTTTTTCGTATTGCTTGACCATTGGAGTCCCCTTTAACAAATGGAGGAGATGAATTTTAATTCCTTGTACATCCAAGCGGGCAACTTCGTTGACCGTTTCCATCATCATGTCATAATCTTCAAGGGGAAGTCCGTTGATTATATGGGAACAAACCCGTATGCCGTGCTTGCGGAGTTTCTGAACGCCTTCTTTATAGCAGGCGTAGTCATGAGCCCTGTTGATGATCCTGGCCGTTTTCTCATGGACGGTTTGGAGTCCGAGCTCCACCCATAGATAGGTTCTTTCGTTTAATTCAGCCAAATATTCGACCACTTCATCTGGGAGGCAGTCTGGCCTTGTAGCAATGGAGAGACCGACAACATCTTCCTGTTTCAACACGGTTTCGTATTTTTCCTTAAGTTCCTCCACTGGTCCGTGGGTATTGGTGAAAGCTTGAAAATAGGCCATATATTTTCCGTTTTTCCATTTGTTATGCATTTTGTTCTTTATCTCAAAAAATTGTGTTTCAAGATCATCAGCACGATTTCCGGCAAAATCGCCAGAGCCTGCTGCACTGCAAAATGTACAGCCGCCATGAGCAACGGTGCCATCCCGATTTGGACAGTCAAAGCCACCGTCCAAGGCGACTTTAAAGACTTTATGCCCAAAATGATTCCTTAAGTGGTAATTCCATGTATGATATCGTTTATCATCACTTGCATATAAAAAAGGGTTTGCCTGACTCATCAGCCAGCCTCCAGTTCTTTTGTAAAGTCATACATGAAATTTTATCATGAACAAAGCACCAATCCAATGGAATTGCGGGATGTCCTTTCATTACCATCATAGCAGTCCCGGAATTGAACACAATAATGATAGAAGCAAAATGCTTCTAAAGTCATAAGCAGGGGGATAAATATGACTACACGCAACTCGATGGATCAATTCTTTCAACAATGTGAAGATGCTATCCGCAATGCTGAACAGCATCTTCTCTCAGGAAGTAAACAAGATCACTATCATGATCAGGAATATACGGATGCTATGGGGCAAATCGAACAATCCTATAACGAATTGACCCATCTAGCTCAAAGCGCAAATGCCCAGCAGCGGGAAATGCTGCACAGGAAGCGCCTGCAGCTGCAGCAACTGCAAAATCAAATGATATTACTGAATCATGACCATTAAGGAGCATTGCAGATGAAAAAACGTTCTGAACGAAGCAATCCGGAACAAAAGACCCGGAATGGGGTTAACAATCAGGATGTAGAATTGGGGAAAGACTACGATCCTGTGAAGGAATCAAAGAAAAGGTATGAACAGCACGCACAGCCAATCAAGTCAAAACAGCATATTGAAAATCCAGATTAATGGCATAACTGCAAGAGGGATGTCCCTAAGGCTGTCGAAAAAACTTTTTTCGACAGCCTTTTCCTTTGCAATTCGCATTATTTCAGAAGGACCAAGTTAAATAAATTGCTTCACTTAACTGTAAACTCGGTAAATCCATGCGTCATGAAGTGAAAAAAGGAAGTTTCGCTGTTCAAATGGGTAGATTTTTGCGGAAGTATGCTATTTACTTCTTCAGGATCGGCAACTACTCCATCGTTTACCCCAAAAAATGTCATCATGTTTTGCTTTTTCCATCACACCCAATTGTCCCAGCTACAGCTATGCACTATAGTGCCTGTCACCAATAAGTGGGGGCTGAAAAATCCATCTTAGCAGTAGGATTTTTGGATTACTTATTATCTTAATATTGTGTTTAAAAAAATAATTAGCAACTCGAAATTTTTTTATTGCACAACATCCTTAAAAGGAATAAAATCGTTCTGGTATAAAAAATTATTGTAACTGGAGCGGATTATGATGCCAAAATCACTTTGGCTTTTGGTAATTGGAATGATGGTCAATGTTACCGGATCTTCTTTTCTATGGCCATTAAATACAATTTATATCCATGGGGAATTAGGAAAATCACTTTCTGTGGCAGGATTGGTGCTGATGCTCAATTCAGGCGCAAGCGTCATTGGGAATTTAGGCGGCGGTGTTCTTTTTGATAAAGCCGGAGGGTATCGCACGATTCTTATAGGACTCGGCATAACCATCAGTGCACTTATCGGTTTAACCTTATGGAATACGTGGGAGCCTTATATCCTTTTCCTAATAATCATTGGGTTCGGGTCAGGCATTATCTTTCCCGCCATGTATGCGATGGCCGGCTCTGTATGGCCGGAAGGTGGCAGAAAAGGTTTTAATGCCATTTATGTGGCACAGAACGCCGGAGTGGCCATCGGGTCTGCTTTGGGAGGACTAGTCGCCTCCTATTCTTTCAGCTATGTCTTTATGGCCAACTTATTCATGTACTCCATTTTTGCCGTAATTGCAGTATTCGGATATAAAAAAATCCAAGCAAGAAACATGAAGCAAACGTCAATCATCCAGGAAGGCAGCTATATAAAAAATAAAAGTAAATTTACGGCCCTCATGGTGCTTTGTATTGGCTATCTCCTATGCTGGGTCGCTTACGTCCAATGGCAATCGACCATTGCTTCCTATACACAGGAACTTCATATCCCCTTGAAATCATATAGTTTATTATGGACTGTGAATGGGGCACTTATTGTTCTTGGGCAGCCATTCGTTTCAATTGTGGTTAAAAAAACGGCAGCAAGCATGAAAACCCAAATCCTTATCGGAATTTGTATCTTTATTCTTTCATTCAGTGCCACAGGCTTCGTCCATCATTTTCCTGGATTTTTAGCAGCGATGGTCATTTTGACCATCGGTGAAATGTTCGTTTGGCCAGCGGTGCCGACCATTGCCAATCAGCTTGCACCAAAAGGAAGGGAAGGCTTCTATCAAGGGGTGGTCAATAGCACTGCGACTGGAGGTCGTATGATCGGGCCACTTTCCGGCGGGATCATTGTTGATTTATTCGGGATGCAGTCCCTTTTTGTTGTTTTGATCACTCTATTGATCGTCTCCATTTTCTTTACAACCATTTATGATCGAAACCTAGTGAAGAATACGGATGTATCAAAAGTTTCTGCTTGAAGAACCGACTTTATTTGTCGGTTTTTTTTTTTGCTCTGTTAAACACGACTGTTGATTTCCGTGCAAGTCTTCGCTTTACGCGGGGTCTCACATGAATCGAACATCCACTTTCTTCCTTCTCGGCTATAGCTTCCAAGGCCACCTGACTTGATCTTTCCTGCCAAAGGTCTGCGACCTGCTGCACACGGCTAATATCAACACCTTTCTAGAACATAACCTTGTTTTAAAAAATGATTTTTGGTTTTACTTTTGGAATAGGAATTATTAACCCTCTATGTTGATTGGAACGGATGGTGCGAGACTCCTGAGGGTTCACCGTCCGCCCCTCGGAAAGTGAGCATCCAGCCGCGGAAATCCACTTTACTCACTTTTAATTAATGGCACCAAAGTTTACGAAAGGCTGTTTTCGTAAAGATTGTGGTTAAAATCTTACTGCTGATTTTAACGCGTAAATAGATGTTTAGCGCGTTGAAAAATAGAATCCCGGCTCATTTCACGATTATTAGGCCATTTTAAAGAGATAAAATTGAATGGACGATCCAATTTTAGTTGTTAAAGCAACAAAATTCGAGAAAAGAGCCTTACGAAAAGAACGTTAAAAAAAGGATAAATCCGTTTTATCAAGAAAATGTATTAATAGGAAGTATCCATATCAATTCATAAAATGAGCAGGTGAGAATTATGCGTCAGTCCATTTCAGAGATTTCGCTGGACGTAGTTGATACCATTTTGGAAAATGCATATGAATGGATTGTTGTCGTCGATCATAAAGGATTCATTACATATATGAATAAGAATTATTGTGAGTTTGTAGAGGTTTCTCAAGAAGAAGTAGTGGGAAAGCATGTGACGGAAGTGATTGAAAATACCCGCATGCATATTGTAGCAGAAACAGGCAAGGAAGAATTGGCAGAACTTCAGTACATAAGGGGAAGCTATATGATTGCAAACAGGATCCCGATTTTTTCTAATGGAAAAAGCATCGGTGCTTTCGGGACGGTCATCTTCAGGGATACAAGCCACTGGATGCAGATGAGTTCACATGTAAAGGACTTGATGTCTAAAATACAAAGCTATATCCAGGATATTAATAGTGGAGCTAAGTATACATTGAATGACATTTTGACCAATTCTCCGAAAGTATTGGAGCTGAAAGAAAAAGTCAAGCTGGTGGCAGCAAGCGATATTTCCATTTTGATCAGGGGGGAAAGCGGGACGGGCAAGGAGCTGTTTGCACACAGCATCCATCAGTTGAGCAACCGCAGCCCCCAGCCCTTCATAAAACTTAACTGTGCAGCCATACCGGAGCATTTACTTGAATCTGAGTTATTTGGATATGAAGAAGGTGCATTTACAGGAGCAAAAAAAGGAGGCAAAAAAGGGAAGTTCCAACTTGCAGATGGTGGAACACTTTTTTTGGATGAAATCGGGGACATGCCGATGAACATGCAGGTCAAACTGCTGAGGGCCCTTCAGGAAGGTGAGATTGAACCGGTCGGATCGACTGTTCCCTCATCGGTAAATGTCCGTATTCTGGCGGCGACGAATCGCCCTTTGGAAAGAATGATGGAGGAGAAAAGATTTAGGGAGGACCTTTACTACCGGATAAATGTCGTTCCGTTCGAAATTCCACCTCTCCGTGAAAGAATTGAGGATATTTCCCTACTTTTGAATCATTTTGTTCAAAAGGTTTCCAAGAAAATCGGGAAACGGATTAATGGAATGGAGGAGCATGTCCGCCAAAGATTTATCCAATACAGCTGGCCGGGGAACATCCGGGAGCTTGAAAATTCGGTTGAAGCAGCGGTCCATCTCTCATCTTCTGAAATGATCCAGATGGAGTCGCTGCCTGAATATTTGAGGAATGCTGCGCTCTATCCATTAGGTGAAAGAACATTGAAGGAAATTTTGGAGGAAGCTGAAAGGGGAGTCCTTCAAAATAGCCTGGAAAAATATCATAATGATAAATTGATGATGGCAAAAGTACTTGGAATAAGTAAGTCCACTCTTTATGAAAAATTAAATAAATATGGATTGAGCTGACGTTCCGGTTTTTCGGATTACATTCCGAGAAGTCGGAATGTTTCTTTTGTTCATTTTTTAGAAAATTTCCTCAATTAGTCCGGAATTTCGGAAAGTGACAAAAATAAAAAGTTAATTGCCCTTTATATAAAGCGCTTACAATTTTGGCATAAAACTTGCATTAAACTTTATTGAGACATTTTATAAAAAGGAGGTCAAAGGAAAGCGTCTCATCCATAGATAACAAGGGGGAAGTAGAATGCTCAGTATGATTGGACTTATTGGTGGATTATTTTTATTGATTTTTTTAACGATGAAAGGGATGAACTTATTGATTGTCGGGCCGATTTCTGCCCTATTTGTAGCGGTTTTTAGTGGAATGCCGCTCTTTCCTCAGCTTGCGGGGGATGGTCAAGCGAATTTAGTCGGAAATTATATGACCGGATTTTCCAGCTTCGTTACTGCTTGGTATTTGATGTTCCTATTAGGAGCCATCTTTGGAAAGGTCATGGAAGACAGCGGAGCGGCAGACAGTATCTCTAAATTTGTCGTTGACAAGCTCGGTATGAAATATGCCGTATTGGCCATTGTAGTTGCTTGTGCTGTCTTGACATATGGAGGAGTCAGTTTATTCGTTGTTGCATTCTCGGTTTATCCGATGGCAATCAGCCTTTTCAAGCAGGCAGATCTTCCCCGCCGATTTATTCCAGCTGCATTATCATTTGGGTCCGTAACATTTACGATGACTTCAGCGGGGTCGCCTGAAATCCAAAACTGGATACCTATACAATATCTCAACACCACTCCATATGCTGGATGGGAAGTCAGTTTACTGGTGGCTGTTTTCATGGCAGTATTTGGGTATTGGTGGCTCAAGCGCATGATCAAAAAAGCTGTCGCAAAAGGCGAAAGATTTGTAGGGAGGGAAAGTGATCCGGTTGCAGTGGATAAAGCATTGCCACACCCGGTGCTGGGGTTGATTCCATTGGTTGTCGTATTGGTCCTTGCATTCACATTCCATGATTCATTGAAAGAATCTGCACTGATCATTGCATTATTGGGTGGCGTCATCTTTACGTATCTATTGAATCGAAAATATTTCAACTCGTTCTGGAATGCCGTATCGGAAGGAACAATGGGTGCATTGATCGCAATTGGCAACACGGCTGCAGTCGTCGGTTTCGGCGGGGTTGCAAAGGCTGTTCCTGCCTTTACTCAAGCGGTCGATTATATGACGCATATCCCTGGATCCCCTTTGATTGGCGGGGCGATAGCCGTCAGCGTCATTGCTGGGATGACAGGCTCTGCTTCAGGCGGGCAGGCTATCGCATTGCCGTTGTTGGCACCGCATTATATGGATGCTGGTGTGAATCCCGAGGCGCTTCACCGTGTCGTGTCCATTTCTTCAGGTGCATTGGATTCACTTCCGCATAACGGATATGTCGTGACGACGATCCGGGCGATCTGCGGGGAGACTCATAAAGATGCTTATGGTGCGGTCGGTGCACTGACGGTCATCGTGCCTCTGCTCGGATTGACACTGGCAATCATATTATTCTCACTTGGTCTTGGAATATAGAAAGGAGTCATTATTGGTTATGGAAGGAAAATGTGTGTTGATTACAGGGGCGGCACAAGGAATCGGGTTTGAATTGGCTGCCGAATATGCCAAGCGCGGCGCACGTGTAGTTTTGACGGACATCAATGAGGAAAAGGTTGCGAAGGCTGCAGATAGTTTGAACAAACAGGGATTGGAGACATTGGGACTGGTGTGCGATGTAACGAAGGAGTCGGACATTAAATCGGTCATTGATGAAACGATAAAACATATCGGGAAACTTGATGTTCTCGTGAACAATGCTGGAATTCAGCATGTTGCACCAATTGAGGAATTTCCTGTAGAAAAATTTGAGCTGATTTTGAAAATCATGGTGACGGCTCCTTTCGTCGCCATGAAACATGCCATTCCCATCATGAAGGAGCAAAAGTTTGGCCGGATATTAAATATGGCCTCCATCAATGGACTTGTCGGCTTTGCAGGAAAAGCTGCATACAATAGCGCGAAGCATGGTGTGATCGGGTTGACAAAGGTGGCTGCGCTGGAAACGGCGGAGCATGGCATAACTGTCAATGCCATTTGTCCGGGCTATGTGGATACTCCACTTGTCCAGAATCAGCTTGGAGATATCGCAAAAACAAGAAATATTCCAGTTGAAAGAGTGTTGGAGGAAGTGATATATCCATTGGTGCCGCAAAAGAGACTGCTGTCTGTAAAAGAAATTGCGGACTACGCCGTTTTCCTGAGCAGCGAACAGGCAGGAGCGGTCACGGGGCAAGCAGTGGTCATCGACGGCGGATATACGGTGCAATAACATTATGGTTGCCCATCGGAAATCAATCTTTCTAACTGTTTCATTTATGCTTGCTAATACAGACTGAAAAAATTAGGCTTGAAACAATGTATAAGATTGGCTAAAATAGTTAATACAATTATGTAAAGAAACAAACGTTGAAAAGGAATAGTAATGAAAGATCTTGTATGATTAGAGAGTTGACGGGTGGTGCAAGTCAACCAAGGTCCTCATGAACTCGCCTTTGAGTTGTCAGTGTGAAGGGGGTGACTCCCTTGTAATGCTTGACCGTTTTCCGCGTTAAGGATGTAATGAAGCGAGTGTGTACACTAATTTTGGGTGGTACCGCGGGAGCTGCGTATATACAGCCTCTCGTCCCATGTTTTTATGGGATGAGAGGCTTTTTATATTGTTTTTTAATCGAAAAGGGAGTTGATTTTTAATGAGTTTCGATCACCAAGCCATTGAAAAGAAATGGCAAAAGTATTGGGAAACACATGATACATTCAAGACAACCGAAATTAATGGGAAATCCAATTTCTATGCTTTGGATATGTTCCCATATCCATCCGGTGCCGGACTGCACGTCGGCCATCCAGAAGGATATACCGCGACGGATATTCTATCCAGATTCAAAAGGATGCAGGGCTACAATGTGCTTCACCCAATGGGCTGGGATGCATTCGGCTTGCCTGCTGAACAATATGCGCTCGATACAGGTAATGATCCTGCCGAATTCACCGAGCAGAACATCGCCACGTTCAAAAAGCAGATAAAATCTCTTGGATTCTCTTACGATTGGGATCGGGAAGTGAATACAACAGATCCAGATTACTACAAATGGACGCAATGGATTTTCTTGAAACTTTATGAAAAAGGATTGGCATACATTGATGAAGTGGCTGTCAACTGGTGTCCTGCCCTTGGAACAGTCCTTGCCAATGAAGAGGTCATCGATGGGAAAAGTGAGCGCGGCGGACATCCCGTTGAGCGCCGTCCGATGAAGCAATGGATGTTGAAGATCACAGCATACGCTGACCGTCTCATTGAAGATCTGGATGAGCTTGATTGGCCGGAGAGCTTGAAGGATATGCAGCGGAACTGGATTGGCCGTTCTGAAGGGGCAGAAGTTACTTTCGGGATTGAAGGCTTCGACAAAACCTTCACTGTATTTACAACTCGCCCAGACACACTTTTTGGTGCAACTTATGCAGTGCTTGCACCAGAACATCCATTTGTGAAGGAAATCGTATCCGAAGATCAACGTGCAAATGTCGATGCATATTTGGAGCAAATAAAAGCAAAATCAGATTTAGAGAGAACAGATTTGGCAAAGGATAAAACGGGCGTGTTCACAGGTGCTTACGCGATCAACCCGGTAAATGGCGAAAAGATGCCGATCTGGATCGCCGACTACGTACTTATGAGCTATGGTACAGGAGCAATCATGGCAGTTCCGGCTCATGATGAAAGAGACTACGAATTTGCCCGCAAATTCGACCTTCCCATCAAGGAAGTCGTAGCAGGAGGCAATGTCGAAAAAGAAGCTTATACAGGAGATGGTGAACACGTAAATTCTGAATTTCTAAATGGAATGGGCAAAGAGGAAGCCATTTCAAAAATGATTCTATGGCTGGAAGAAAAGCAAATCGGAACGAAGAAAGTTACTTATCGGCTACGTGATTGGCTTTTCAGCCGCCAGCGCTACTGGGGCGAGCCGATCCCAATCATCCATTGGGAAGATGGCACGATGTCCGCAGTTCCAGAAGAGCAGCTTCCGGTTATGCTGCCTAAAACGGATGATATCAAACCATCCGGCACTGGTGAATCACCGCTTGCGAACATTGCGGATTGGGTGAATGTCGTTGATCCAGAAACAGGTAAAAAAGGCCGCAGAGAAACGAATACAATGCCGCAATGGGCTGGAAGCTGCTGGTACTACTTGCGCTATATCGATCCCAAAAACAGCGAAGTGCTGGCAGATCCTGAAAAATTGCAAGCTTGGCTACCGGTCGATATTTATATCGGTGGTGCAGAGCATGCAGTCCTTCACCTTCTATACGCACGATTCTGGCATAAATTCCTTTATGACATCGGTGCAGTGCCGACGAAAGAGCCGTTCCAAAGATTGTTCAATCAAGGGATGATCCTCGGGGAAAATAACGAGAAAATGAGTAAATCAAAAGGGAATGTCGTCAATCCAGATGATATCGTCGAAAGCCATGGCGCAGATACCCTAAGACTATACGAAATGTTCATGGGACCGCTTGAAGCATCCGTCACTTGGTCAACCAATGGACTTGATGGCGCCCGTCGATTCCTTGACCGTGTATGGAGATTGTTTGTTGAGGAAAATGGTGAGCTTTCTTCCAAGGTTCAAGATGGCAGCAGCCAGGAGCTTGAAAAAGTCTACCATCAAACAGTGAAAAAAGTGACGGAAGACTTTGATGGCCTTCGTTTCAATACGGCCATCTCACAGCTGATGGTGTTTATCAATGACGCTTATAAAGTGGACGTTTTGCCGAAGGAATATGTGGAAGGATTTGTGAAAATGCTAGCCCCTATCGCTCCGCACGCTTCAGAAGAACTTTGGAGCAAGCTTGGTCATGAAGAATCGATTACGTATGCAGAGTGGCCGGCATTCGACGAGTCCAAGCTGGTCGAAAACGAAATCGAAATCGTGCTGCAAGTGAATGGAAAAGTAAGGGCGAAGCTTACAGTTCCACGCGATATTAGCCGTGACGATCTTCAAGAGCTAGCCATGAACGATGAAAAAGTGGCAGAGCATACTGAAGGAAAGCAAATCAGAAAGATCATTGCCGTCCCTGGCAAATTGGTCAATGTAGTCGCGAATTAATTATTAGTTAGATTTGGCGGCGGGGTGATTCCCGCCGTTTTTGTCATTTTTGCGGAGTTTGATTGAACGTGAGACTACCTTTCGTAAAGATGTCTGGAGTAAATCATGCAACACTCAGGTGGAATCTGCAGGACAAGTAAGATCTGGGAAAAGCTGCATCTATGAGTGATTATCTTTGTGATCGAACATCAATTATTAAAAATAACTCAAGCTTGAACGGGCATGGGACACGAAATGCAAAACGTGTCTCCACCCCCTCCCATGAGACCTGAAATCTTGAACAAGAGCCCCAGTTATGTCCCCACGTTCAATATGTGCCCCCGGTTCAGCCCCGAAAGCCCGCTGTTCTGTATAAGCACGAGGTATCTTTTTTTCCGGATGTTGAACCCAACTTTTGTTTCTCCAAACAGCCTTTGCTATAATATTTTCATAAACTTGAAAGGATGAATTCTTTTATGAGCGAGCTTAAGACGATTACGACTGAAGAATTAAAAAAGAAGGTTGAAGCTGGAGAAGATGTTGCGTTGGTGGATGTCCGCGAGGATGAAGAAGTCGCAGAAGGTATGATTCCTGGGGCTAAGCATGTGAAAATGGGTGATATCCCAGAATCTTTGGATCAATTTGATAAAGATACGGAATATGTTTTCATTTGCCGTTCTGGACGCAGAAGTGAAAATGTTGCCCTCTTTATGCAAGATCAAGGATATAAAGTGGTTAACATGGTTGGCGGAATGCTTGAATGGACCGGCGACACAAGACCAAAGCAATAAACTCTGTATAAGTGATTGAATGTTTTGAAAATTAAACCTTTGTCCATAATAGTAGATAAAAACGGATGAGGGGATCGCAATGATTCAAGTTAAGGTGTTCGATTATGAGCATGAAAAGGATCTGGAGCACGGTATGAACGATTTTTTGAAGGGATTGGATGATACGAAAATCGTTGATATCAAATACCATATCGCAGCCATACCAGAAGATGAAGAAGAGCAGATCTACTGCTTTAGCGGCATGGTGATTTATCGAAAATAAAAGGCTCTTTTCTCATACTTTGCTGCTTTTGCTGCAAAACTTTCATTCAAGAACAAAATAGCTATTTTTGCGTTAAAATCTGCATTAGGATTTTAACAACAATCTTTAAGAAAACAGCCAAATAAAAAAAGGCTTTTCCCGGGGGACGCCCTGGGAAAAGCCTTTTTGTTAGACATTTTTAGTAAAGCTTCTAGTTTTCAACTAAAAAAGTGCAAGGTTGATTTCTGTGAAAGGATGCTTGCTTTCCGAGGTGCCTCACAGGATGTGAGGTCGTTCGATGTTTGCACACGAAGTGCCGAACTTAATTGAACATCAGCTTTACACATCCTCGTTTCTCTGCGGGGTCTCACATGACCCTGTGATCCCTCCGGAGTCTCGCACCTTCAACCTTTTCTTTTTCATAGACCGGTTCATTTTCATTGTTTAGCATGAATGGCAGCATTCATGCCGGCTAGCCTGCCGGTGACGAGTGCGGATGTGATGTTGTATCCACCCGTATAGCCGTGGATATCGAGGACCTCCCCGCTGAAATATAGTCCGGGCATAAGCTTGGAGGCCATCGTCTTCGGTTCGATTTCTTTGACGGATACACCACCGCCGGTGACAAATGCTTTCTCGATTGGCAGTGTTCCGTTTACGGTGAAGCGGAACTGTTTGCAGGATTGGGAAAAGACCCTGATTTTTTCGGTAGAAATGGTCCCGCCTTGAGCGTTCGGATCGATTTCACTCTTTTCCAGTAAGAATAATAAATACCGTTCGGGCAGGAGGCCCTTCAAACTGTTTTTCACCGCTTTTTTGGCATCCTCTTTGAGCTGCTTATGAATCCTTTGGAACAGCTCTTCTCCATTCAAGCCAGGGATGGCATCGATATTCATCGTGACTCTATCAAGATTCCATTTTTTCATTGCTTTTACGACATATTGGCTGCAGCGAAGCACTGCAGGTCCTGATATTCCTAAATGAGTGAAGATCATATCCATTTTGTGAGTGATCAGCGCTTTCCCTTTTGGATTCAATACGCTCAGTTCCACATCCCGCAAAGAAAGACCCTGGAGCAATTTTTCCTTGATGAATGGTTCATCAGAGGTCAGAGGGACTTCTGTTGGAAACAAGTCGGTTATGGTGTGTCCAGCCTTTCTTGCCCAAGGGTATCCGTCTCCTGTCGAGCCAGTATGGGGAACAGATTTGCCCCCGACTGCAATGACGATGGAACTAGCCCCGATGATATCGCCGTTTGTTAATTGGACCCCGCTGGTCTGGTCATTATTAAATAAAACATCCTTTACGGGAGTGTCCTTCCAAACGGTAATGTTTAAAGCTTCCATTCGATCAAGGAGCGCATCCACGACTGATTGTGCTTTGTTGGAAACCGGGAACATCCTTCCGTGGTCTTCCTCCTTCAGCTGGATTCCCAGCTCCTCAAAAAAAGTAATGATATCTTCATTGCTGAACTCAGCAAATGCACTATATAAGAAACGTCCATTTCCTGGGATGTGCTTAATGATTTCATCTACCGGAAGGCGATTCGTCACATTGCAGCGTCCACCGCCGGAAATGGCCAACTTTCTTCCGAGTTTATTTCCTTTATCGATCAGCAAAACTTTTGCATGATTCTCTGCAGCTGCAATTGAAGCCATCAGCCCGGATGGACCTCCGCCGATGACAATAACATCATAATTCATATTCAAACAATTCCTTTCAGGCGCTTTGGGCGCATTCAGGTTTTTCGTGCTGAAAATACCGTCTGTCTGTATTGTAATGAGCCAAGCCAAAAGAAGCAATCTTTCACGAATAAATTGTCAATTAGCGTCGTAAGTTGTAAACTACTACTAGTGTTTAAGTTGAACTCAGGAAGGGATCATATGTCTTCTAAATTAATACGTGGAACATTTGTACTTACATTAGGAACGATTTTATCCAAAGTTTTGGGACTTTTTTATGTCATCCCGTTTTATGCCATCCTCAATAAAAATGGTAATGCAGAAGGGGCTATGCAGCTTTATCAATACGGCTACGTCCCTTATACGATTTTCATCAGCATTGCAACGGCGGGTGTGCCGCTGGCTGTTTCGAAATATATATCCAAATATAATGCTATTGAAGAATATGCCGTCGGAAGGAAGCTTTTTAAATCCGGTATTGTCCTTATGCTTTTGACCGGATTCATTTCTTTTCTGATCATGTATCTGCTTGCACCATCGTTTGCCGACTTAGTGGTACAAGACGGTGCGAATGTGATGTTTACAAAAGGCGATGTCGCATCAGTCATTCGTGCAGTCAGCTTCGCCTTGATCATCATTCCATTCATGAGTTTGATAAGAGGCTTTTTCCAAGGGCATCAATCAATGGGGCCATCAGCCGTTTCCCAGGTTGTCGAGCAGATTGCCCGCATCATCTTTTTGCTGATCGGTGCCTATGTAGTTCTTTACGTTATTAAAGGTTCGATTGTTTCCGCCATCGGCGTGGCGACTTTTGCAGCTTTCATCGGGGGAATAGCGAGTCTGCTCCTGCTGTTATGGTATTGGAAAAAACGCAAGCCTCATTTGGACGAATTGCTTGAAGAAGATAAGGGGACGCTAGAAATTTCCATTCCGGAAATGTATAAGGAAATCATCGTTTACGCGATCCCCTTTGTACTGGTCGGAATCGCAAATCCATTATTCCAGGAAATCGACCAATTAACTTTTTCTAAGGCAATGGCTGAGATCGGGAAAGCCGCTCAAAGTGATACTGCGCTGGGAACATTGAGCTTTACGGTTCACAAGCTCGTCATCATCCCTGTCTCACTTGCTACTGCTTTTGCTTTGACGCTTGTCCCGCTCATAACGGAATCGTTTGTGACCGGCAATCGGAAAACGATGAAACGTCAGCTCGATCAAACATTCCAAGTCCTGCTGTTCATCACCATCCCTGCTGCGGTCGGGCTGTCCCTGCTGGCGGAACCGGTGTACACCGTGTTCTACAGCCATAGCCAATTTGGGACGGATGTATTGGCAAGCTACGCACCAGTCGCGATTTTGTTTGCCCTGTATTCCGTGACGGCAGCCATCATGCAAGGAGTGAATGAACAGCGTTTCACCATTTTAAGCCTGCTTGTGGGGCTTCTTGTTAAGCTGACCCTCAATATTCCGATGATTAAGATGTTTGAGACGGAAGGGGCGGTATATGCTACCGCAATCGGATATACGGCATCGATTCTGATCAATTTAATTGTCATCAAAGTATTTGCGAGGTATTCTTTCAAGTTGGCCATGCGGAGAACAATGCTGATTGCAGCGATGAATGTGGTGATGGCGATTGTGGTTATCATAAGCTATAAAGGCTTGACGCATATTTTAAATCCATCACACAAATTGCCTTCCCTCCTCCTCATCCTCATTTGTGGAGGGATCGGTGCAGCATTATATGGATATTTAGGGCTGAGGTCCAAGCTGGCGGATAAATTATTCGGGGCGAGATTGGACCGGATCAAAAAGAAACTGCGCATTTCATGAATACCCGAAAGAGGTGGTGAAGTGGAGTGAAATCCATTCCCATCTCTTATTTTCTATAGTTAGGCATTATCACATGCAAGGCACTTCAAAAAGGCGAGCTTACTGTAAGGAAGACAAACTCATTTCTTTAAGGATAAGAGCCTTTGAAAAAGTCTTTAATTGAATCAGCAAACAAGGAGGAACCTATGAGAATCGATAAATTATTGGCCAATGTAGGATATGGCAGCAGGAAAGAAGTAAAAAAACTGCTTAAAAGCGGGCACATCAAGCTGAACGATGAGGTCGTCAAGGATCCCAAAACGCATGTTGATCCGGATGAGGACACAGTATCCGTCAACGGGGAACAGGTGGTATATAAGGAATTCATCTACCTGATGATGAACAAGCCCCCGGGAGTGATTTCTGCAACCGAAGACCAGCATGATGAAACTGTGATCGACCTGCTGGAAATCGAGGATTCCGTTCGGAACCCCTTTCCTGTGGGAAGGCTGGATAAGGATACGGAAGGGCTTCTTTTAATCACGAATGATGGGCAATTATCCCATCAACTGCTTTCGCCGAAGAAGCATGTCCCCAAAACGTATTTCGCCGTCATCGATCAAGAAGTGACGGATGAGGATGTCAAAGCATTTGCCAATGGAGTTGTCCTTGATGACGGATATGAGACAAAGCCAGGGGATTTGAAAATTTTAAAATCGGGCCTCCGCTCTGATATTGAATTGACGATCATGGAAGGGAAATTCCATCAAGTGAAGCGGATGTTTGAAGCGGTAGGGAAGAATGTCATTTATTTAAAGCGGCTTTCCATGGGACCGTTGGAGCTGGATGAAACCCTTGAACTGGGGGAATACAGGGAATTGACCGAAGAAGAAATCGATTTGCTGAAAAATAATCGATCCTGAACCAATAACCAATAAAGGGGCTGACCCAAACGTGCACGGCACGTGTTAGGGTCAGCCCCTTTTTAATGCATTGTTGTTTTAATTAATTATGATGACATCTTAACTCGTTTCTCAGTGGTTGACCATTTTCCTCTACTTGGACTCTCGACTAAATCATTATATTCTAATACATTTAAGTCTCTTTGAATAGTTCGAGGTGTGATGCCGAATTCGTCTACCAAATCTTGAGTAGACACAGTACCATGTTCCTTGATGAACATGTAGACTGATTTAATCCGGGTTAACATACGGTTTGTTGAAGGTTTCAAAAAACCACTCCCTCATCTTTTTTCACAATGGCAAAGATTATGGACGGCTTCCTCATAAAAGGAATGACTTCAAACACCTTGTTAATATGATCTTCCGAGCAGACAACTCCTTTACTAATGACGATTTTTTCATCTAAGATGTCAGACACCTATATTGTACCCCTATACCTACTAAATATCTATAAAAAAACGGAATTTTACAATAAATTAATGATTTTCCTCAATCATCCTCCTTTGACAATCCTGTTAGTTCATTCTTATGTACTAGAACAACCGAAATATGTCCCAGACTTATATTTATCCGTTTAACGGCATCATGAAACGCGATATAATCAATTAGAGTGAATTGGCGGGAAAGGAAGAAAATTCTTTTCCATTGTTAAGATTGTAAATCAATTTTTATTCGTAGTAACATACTAAAAAGAGAGAATCAATAGCAGCTAGGAAAGGAGCATTTGATATGACGACAATCAATTGGATGGAAGAAGTTGAAAAAAGGAAGGAAGATTTGCTTCAAGACCTTCAAAAATTTCTTCAGATCAAAAGCGTTTTGGATGAGGAGGACACCTCTGAAAATGCACCGTTTGGAGAAGGCGTGAAAGAGGCGCTGGATTATTTATTGAATCTCGGTGAAAAAGACGGCTTTACCGGTAAGAACGTGGATGGCTATGGAGGACATCTTGAAATGGGAGCAGGCGAGGAATTGCTTGGGATCCTTTGTCATGTAGATGTCGTACCGGAAGGGGATGGCTGGTCATTTGACCCATTCGGTGGAGAAATCAGCGATGGGAAAATTTATGCCCGCGGTGCGATCGACGATAAGGGGCCGACGATGGCTGCCTACTATGCCATGAAAATTGTGAAGGAGCTTGGCCTTCCGCTTAACAAAAGGATTCGGATGATCATTGGCGCAGATGAAGAGAGTGATTGGCGCTGTGTGGATCATTATTTCAAAAAAGAGGAAATGCCTTCAATGGGATTTGCACCAGATGCTGATTTCCCGATTATCTATGCAGAAAAAGGCATTGCAGATTATGATTTGGTTTGCAAACCAAGCTATGAACAAACAGATGAGAAGATCTTTGTCCGGTCTTTCCATTCCGGCAGAAGGTACAATATGGTTCCCGACTTTGCAAAAGCGATACTGGTTGTTCAGGGCGATCATACGGAGGTATTGCAGGAATTTGATCAATACATAGCCAAATGGGAGCTGGAAGGAAATTATTATGTTGACAACGGAGAGCTCTATCTCGAAGTGAAGGGGCAGTCCGTCCACGGCATGGAACCCGATCTTGGAAAAAACGCCGGGATCTTTTTGGCTGGTTTCCTTTCAGAATTTGAATTAGATAAAAATTCGAATACGTTCATACAATTCATCAAGAAGAATTTCTTCCAGGACTCGAGAGGAAGGGCATTGGAAGTTCTATATCGCGACGACATCACTGGAGATCTGACAATCAATGTCGGAAAGCTCCATTACGAAGCGAATGAAGGAGGAAGGCTCGGTCTCAACATGAGATATCCGGTGACGTTCGATCTGGACAAAGAGAAAGAAGCATTGTGGAGCCGTGTTCACAACGAAGGGTTCGATGTGGAAAATTTCACAGATTCCAAGCCGCATCATGTGGATGAAAAGGATCCGCTCATTCAAACATTGAAAAAGGTGTATGAAGAGCAGACGGGGGAAAAGGGCGAGTTGATCAGCATCGGAGGCGGGACATATGCCCGTTCGTTGAAGTCAGGAGTAGCATTCGGCCCATTATTCCCGGGAAGGCCGGACGTGGCCCATCAAAAAGATGAATATATGATTTTGGAGGATTTATTCAAGGCGACTGCCATTTATGCGCAGGCGATCTATGAATTGGCAAACAAATAAAGAACTATTTGGAGGGAAAAGCATGGAGAAGATCATTGTAAATGGGGAAATGCTTGAGCGTAATGGTTTTTATGTCGATATTGAAGACAGAGGCTACCAATTCGGGGACGGAATTTATGAAGTCATCCGGGTGTATGAGGGAAGAATGTATACGCAGGAAGAGCATCTGAATAGGCTGTATGAGAGCGCCGGGAAAATCGGGCTCAACATCTCTTATACGAAGGAAGAATTGACAGACCATTTAGAGAAATTGATTCAAAGTAATCAGCTAGACACAGGGATCATCTACATGCAATTCACGAGAGGTGCATCTCCACGCCAGCACGCATTTCCTGTGGAGCCTGTGCCTGCTTCATATGTCGCTTATACGAAAGTGATGGCGAGGCCGGAAGTATTCATGAAAGAGGGTGTCAAAGGGCATTTAGTGGAAGACATCCGCTGGCTGCGCTGCGATATTAAGAGTTTGAACCTGCTAGGCAACATCATGGCGAAGCAAAGTGCTTCGGAAGCAGGCTGCTTTGAAGCGATTCAGCACCGTGGTGAAACAGTGACAGAAGGGTCCTCTTCAAATGTCTTTATAGTCAAGGAAGGGGCAGTCATTACTCATCCGGCCACGAACCTGATCCTTAATGGCATCACACGGCAGGAAATACAAAAGCTTTGTTCGGAGAGTGGCATTGTTTTTGAAGAAAGGGAATTCACTGTTACCAACTTGATGGCTGCTGATGAAGTCTTCATCGCGAGCACAACCTCGGAGGTCATGCCGATCGTAGAAATAGATAATACCGTGATTGGCGATGGCAAACCGGGACAAGTGACAAAGCAGCTTCAAACATTGTTTTGGAACAGGGTCGTGGAACGAGCGAAATTAGCCATTTAAAGTTATATGAATAACAACAAACTTTACGAAAAAGGCTATAAAAAAAGAGGCTGTTCCACTGCAATGCAGCGGGAACAGCCTCTTTTTAATCGAAAGGATCATTTTCACTAACCAGGGCAGCATCAGTAGCTGAACAAGTCACTGGATAAATAGCGTTCGCCTGTGTCACATGCGATGCAGACGACCACGGCATCTTTCGGAAGTGTTTTTGCCACCTCGATTGCGGCATAGCATGCAGCACCGGATGATGGACCGACCAGGATTCCTTCTTCACGCGCCATTCTCCGTGCTGTTTCATAAGCTTCTTCGTCTTTGATTTGATGAATTTTATCATATACATCCTGGTTTAGAATTTCAGGGATGAAACCAGGACTTGTACCAACAAGTTTATGCTTTCCTGGCTTGCCGCCTGAAAGGACAGGGGAGCCGGCTGGTTCAACGACATGGACTTGAAGGTCATTATATGCCTCTTTCAAGACTTCGCCTGTGCCCGTAATGGTTCCGCCTGTTCCTGCTGTTGCGACAAAAGCGGATAATGGTTTTCCAAGCTCCTTCATCGCATCGATAATTTCCGATGCCGTTGTTTTTCTGTGTGCATCTGCGTTTGCATCATTTTCAAATTGCATCGGCATGAAGCTGTCTGGGATTTCGTCGCAGAGTTCTTTAGCCTTTGAAATCGCACCGGGCATTTTTTCATCCCCAGGTGTCAATACAACCTCCGCTCCATATGCTTTCAGCAAATTGATGCGCTCTTGTGTCATCGTATCCGGCATGACCAGGATGGCTTTATATCCTCTCGCCGCTGCATTCATGGCAAGTCCGATCCCTGTATTTCCGCTTGTTGGCTCGATGATGGTCGATCCTTTTTTCAGTAATCCTGCTTTCTCTGCTTCGACGATCATGTTGAATGCAGCACGGTCTTTGACACTTTTGCTTGGGTTGTAAAATTCAAGCTTTACATATATGTCCGCCCCGTCTTCGGGATTCAATCTGTTTAATTTGACTAATGGTGTTTCTCCGATTAAATCAGCAATGTTTCCGACTACTTTCATCTTCAACACGTTCCTTTCCTTCTGGGTATTCTATTTTTATCTTACTCATTCTTAGTAATTCAATCAAATTATACGTATTTAGGTATTTTTGAAATTTAGTTTCCATCAATGTTATCGACTGTGCGGTGAACTCTGCGGAATCTCACAATTTCCTCTCCAATCAACTCCTAAATGAATAATTTCACCCCAAAGATGTGTGAACGTCAGAAAATTTTGCTAAAATATATAGTAAAAGCTAAAGGACGAGATCAATGAATAGACCGCATTTTTTTCTAGCGATTCCCCTGCCTCCCGAGAGCAAACAATTTTTAAAACAATGGTCCAATAAATTATCGAATGAACTGCCTTTTAAAAAATGGGTTCATCCTGAAGATGTCCATATCACCCTGGCCTTTTTGGGGGTGGCTGATGAGCAGCGATTGGAGGCATTGAAAAAATCATTGGATTCTCTCATTCGTCATCACCCTGTTTTTTCATTGGCAATCGATCATTTAGGTGTGTTCGGGAGAAAGACGGCACCCAGGATCTTTTGGGCTGGGGTTTCTGCACCGGACAATCTTTATTCACTTCAAGAGGTAGTGAAGGGCGCCGCTCTCTCTGCAGGATTCGAATTGGATGAGAAGCCCTTCAATCCCCACATCACTTTGGCAAGAAAATGGTCGGATTCAGCTGATTTTCCTGTATCGTTCTTAGAAGAACAGAGGGAAACATCCCATTTTCTCGTCGATCAGATTGTTTTATACGAAACCCACATGGACCGAGTGCCAAAATATGAAATAAAGGCATCATGGCAATTGGATCCTACACAACGAAAATGACTGGGCAGGAGGAAGAAAAGTGGCGCAGCTAATCAAGCTCCAAGATTATATTTCCCGTTATGAAACGGATTTATATCGGTATCCGACACAATTTATCAGGCTAAAAAAACAACAGTGGCAAAAAATCAAACTGGCGTGGGAAGCTGGAACTCTGCATCAAACGGCTTCCGCTGCTCAGTTTCAAGATATGAAGATGATGATAGAAGGCAAGCCGGGCATTGTGAAAAAAATGAAAGGCATCTTTAAAAAAACTCCGGCAGATCTCCAGCAGAACAAGGTGGTGGATACTTCTGCAGAGGCTGGTGATGAAGGGGATTTTGATATACAGGTTGGTTCTGATGGATATCAGTCGATAACTTCCGAGGAAGAATTGAAGCAGTACTTTTTAGACCAGCTTCTCAACTTTCAATTAAAGTGGGGCACCTCCACAGTTTTTGAAAAGTCGCATATGGACCATAAATATAAACGGGATCCATTGCTTAAGTATTTCCTGCAGCGGTTTCCAGATTCTTTTCTCGTACTCTATGAACCTATTTTCATGGTGAAAAAAGCAAGGGTCGAAATGGAGATCATCCTCATTACACCGACGACGTTATGGTGTTTGACGTTGTTGGAGCATAAAGCAGGGGATGTATTTATAGGATCCAAGGAACATTTTTGGGAAAAGCGCAGCGGCAAGGATTCTTCGAAAATATTAAACCCGCTTATATCCATGAATAGGATGGAAAAAATCATTACAAACATCTTGCAAATACACGAAGTGGATATGCCGGTCAAAAAAGCTATTTTATCGAGGAACGGATTCATTGATTATCCAGCTGTTCCATATGGGATCGAGCTGATCGACAAAAAGAATTATGAAGAATGGTTTCAGCAGCTAAGAAATATGAGGTCGCCGATCAAGCATATCCAATTAAAGGCAGCCCAGGCGCTATTGGACTTTTCACATACAGTCGGATTTAAACGGTTGGAGTGGAAAGAAGAGCGTGAAGGGGATTTGGAAGGATTCGATGAGTGATGCATGTGCATTTTATTGTAAACCCAAAGGCGAAAAATGGATTAAGCAAAAAGATATGGAACGAGGTCAAAACAAAACTGACGGGGCTGAATTATCAAGTTCATTTTACGGAGTTCCCCAAGCACGCGACGCAAATAGCTGAGCAAATCGGGTGTACAGCTACGAAGGAAACGATTCTCATCGTGGTCGGAGGAGATGGAACCATGAATGAAGTCATCAATGGGGCGATCCCATTCCCTCTCATCAGGATTGCATACATACCAGCTGGATCCGGTAATGATTTTGCAAGGGGGTTTCATCTCCCGGCAACCCCTCAGGAGAGTACGGAACGGATCCTTACTGTTCTTGGCCAGAGCGGTACATATTATGATGCTGGATATTTTCAAAATAAGGACACCCCTCATGGATACTTTGTTAATAGCATTGGAGCAGGTTTCGATGCGCAAATTTCATTGAGTGCCAATCGATCAATAATAAAGAAATGGTTAAATAAAGCTTCAATGGGGAACATGGTATATGCATTTTATTTAATCAAGGAATTGTTCACCTATAAGCCGGGCCTGTGTGAAATAAGCATAGATGGGGAAAAATATCAATTCACAAAAACCTGGTTCATCACGATATCCAATCATCCTTACTATGGAGGAGGAATGAAGATTTCACCGACGGCTGATCCGGGGGATGGCAAATTGAACATTACTGTGGTGGACCGTTTGAGTAAATTAAAGCTTCTTGCCGTTTTTATTTCTGTTTTTTGGGGCGGCCATACACGCTTCAAGGAAGTGAAAACATTTCAAGGCGAAAAAATCGATATTGATTTCAAAGGTTTAATACCCGTTCATGCGGATGGTGAATATATTGGAAGTACACCAGTACATATTGAAGTAAAGCCCAAAAGCTGGATAATTTTATAAGAAGGTGTAGACATGGACCGGATGGAGCGAATCTTTAAAGCATATTTAGATGGAATGAACACCGTTGTCATTCTATTGCCTTATCATTATTACAACGGTGACAGCAGCCGTTTTTTTCTGGAAAAGAAGGATGAAAAGTGGGATCTGGAAATCCATGAAATCATTCCGCTTGAGGAAGAGAAAAAATATATTTGCCATACGCAGCATTCTCCGCAATTTGGCTGTACGTATTACATCATCGATGAACATGGAAATGAAACCGATCTTCAAATCGGAGCAGTCATCCGTTCCCCCGAATTTGACCAGATCCATTATGATGATCTAAATGATTTCGGGTGCAGCTATTCCAAAAGTAAAAGCGTCTTTAAGGTGTGGGCTCCGACAGCAACGGACGCTTTCGTGAAAATGATTGGACCAGATGAAAAAGAGGAAACAAAAATCCCGATGGTCCGCAGCAAAAAAGGAACGTGGACAGCGGAAATAGATGGTGATCTGGAAGGAGTGAAATATCGTTATTCGGTTAAAAACAACCTGGAGTGGAAGGAAGCGGTCGATCCTTACACAAAGGCTGTTTCCGTTAACAGTGAATGGGGGATCGTCGTCGACATGACCAAGACGCGGATGGATGACGAGAGTTTACGTCCTGAACTCCCGATCGCTGATGCCATCATTTATGAAGCGAATATCCGTGATCTCACATCACATCCAAACAGCGGCATTGTCCAAAAGAGATCATACAATGGGCTCGCTGAAAGAAATACCGTTGGTTCCAATCAACAAAAGACAGGCTTGAGCTTTGTATCAAGCCTCGGCGTCACCCACTTGGAGCTGCTGCCATTCAATGACTTTTACGGCATACCTGATCAAGATCCTGCATCCATGTACAATTGGGGCTACAACCCACTTTTTTTTAATGTTCCCGAAGGAAGCTACAGCACAGATCCAACAGATCCATACACGCGGATCAATGAATTAAAGAACATGATCCGGACCATTCATGAAGAAGGACTCTCTGTCATCATGGATGTTGTTTACAATCATGTATATGTTCGGGAAACCTCCTCATTTGAAATATTGGTCCCAGGCTATTACTTCCGTCATGACCTCTACGGGACACCCGCCAATGGAACAGGGGTCGGAAACGATTTTGCTTCTGAAAAATTGATGGCAAGAAAGTTCATAGTGGACTCAGTCCGATATTGGATGAAGGAATATATGGTGGATGGCTTTAGATTTGATTTAATGGGCATTTTGGATATTGGTACATTAAAGGAAGTAAGCAAGGCAGCATCGGATATTTACCCTCATGTCTTGCTCCTTGGGGAAGGCTGGGAGCTGAATACCCCTCTGCCGGCAAATGACAAGGCAAACATCCGAAATGCGAACCAGCTGCAGGAGGTTGCATTTTTTAACGATTTTTTCAGGGATACTGTTAAGGGAAGCACATTCGACTTATATGAAAGAGGCTATGCGCTCGGACACAGCAGACTTGTCAGGAAAGCGATTCAAGTTATGACTGGGAGAGGGGTTTTCAATTCGCCCCTTCAATCCATCAATTATATTGAATCCCATGACAATCATACCCTTTGGGATAAGATCCAGTTCTGTTTTCCGAATCAGGAAGAACGGAATATTAAACGGCACCGGCTTGCGACTTCGATTGTCCTTCTATCACAGGGGATCCCTTTTATCCATGCCGGACAGGAGTTCTTTCGAACGAAGAATGGCGTGGATAACAGCTATAAACACCCAGATGAGGTCAATTGGATGGATTGGGACCGCTCTTATCAATACAAAAAAAATGTCGATTATATAAGAAGACTAATATCCATGAGGAAACAACATAAGGCTTTCCGTTTGGAGACGTTGGATGAGATACGAAAATATATCGAAGTGTTTCTTGTCGATGAAAATGTGATCGGACTTCATCTCAAAGAAGTGGGAGTGTTTGGGCCATGCAATCATATTGCAATTCTTGTGAATCCTGAAGAAAATGGTAAGGAAGCGGAATTGCCTGAAGTAGAGGGGAAATGGACTTTGTGGAGCGATGGGGAGGAAGTCTGGGATCTGGGAAAACAAATCGTGGAAAGAAAAATCTTATTGGAGCCCATCAGCTGCAAGGTTTATGCAGCGCGATAGAAAGTGAACTTGACGAATGTGGCCGTAAAGCGATAAAATTTACTAGATAGCTATTTATGCATCAAAAAAGAAATAGCTATCTTTTTTATTTTCTGCGTCATTCTTAAAATAACTGATTTAGTAAAATAAACGAAGGTGAATCATGTTGGAACACTTATTCGATCAGGAATGGGAAATTGTGCCTGCAGGTGGAGCTACAGGAGAAGCTTTTTTCGCAAAGCATCATGAACAAAAGCTTTTTTTAAAGCGTAATTCCTCGCCGTTTTTGGCTGTTCTTTCTGCCGAAGGAATCGTCCCGAAGCTTGTCTGGACGAAGCGCATGGAAAACGGGGATGTCATTACAGCACAGCATTGGCTGAATGGCAGGGAGCTTGATCCTGAGGAAATGCTGCAAAAGCGTGTGGCAAAACTTTTAAATAAAATCCATGTGTCCAAGCCTTTGCTGACAATGCTTGAACGACTAGGCAAACAGAGCTTCGAGCCAGAAATGATGCTGGCGGAAGTGGAAACTACATTGGATTTTGATTTGTTGAATTTGCCTGTTGTCAGTCAATCCATTTCTTTTTTGCAAAAAAATATAGATGACATTCATTTCGAGGAATATGTTGTGTGCCATGGAGATGTCAATCACAACAACTGGCTGCTATCTGATTACAACCAGTTGTATTTGATTGATTGGGACGGCGCCATGATTGCAGATCCAGCCATCGATCTTGGGATGCTCCTTTACTGGTATATCCCTGAAGAACAATGGAGTTCCTGGCTTGATCAATATGGGACAATCCTTACAGATCATCTGCGATTACGAATGAAATGGTACGTCGTTTCGCAAACGCTGCTCTCGATCCAGTGGCACAAAGCCAAGGGGCGTTTTCATGAGATGAACCATTGGCTCGAATATTTACATTCGATTCTTTAGGAATACGAGTTCATTCCATCAACCCATTGAGAAAGCTTCTGCTGGTTTCCGTTGATATGGTCATCCAGATTTGAAGCATTCACGCCGGACTGGCTGTATTCATATACTTCCTGCAATATCGGCCTTATATTATCTGTGATATGTGTATTGACCATAAGCGATTTTACTAAGCGTTCCAACTGTTCACATTCTGCAACCGACCCGCAGCAATCGGTCTGATGGTTGCTTAATATATCTTTAAGGATTTGCATTTGATGTTCGTACGTCAACGGCATCCAATCATGTCCTTTCCTGAGGAATTCACATTTATTTTGTGAATTCTTCTTTTGTTTATACATAGGCCCACCGATTGTAGACATTTAAAGGTTTAAATGATTCTCTAGCCGAAAGATGGACTTGCACGAAACGAAAGGTCATGGTATTGTTTTCAACGATAAAGAAAAATGAGGTGTCGTCATGCGCGTGAGAAACAAGCCATGGGCTAAAGATAAATTGAACCAATATTCACAATATGTAATTTCTGAACCGGAAAAACATAAAGGCAATTGGAGTGAACTATTCGGCAATGACAACCCGATTCACATTGAAGTGGGAACGGGAAAAGGTAAATTCGTGACGGAGATGGCCAAAGCCAATCCCGAAATCAATTACATTGGCATTGAACTGTTCGAAAGTGTATTGGTCACTGCACTTGATCTCATCCTTGAAGATGAACGGCCAAACGTTAAGTTATTGAACGTCAATGCGAAAGATTTAACGGATTATTTTGCTGAAGGGGACGTGGACCGAGTATATTTGAATTTTTCCGATCCATGGCCGAAAACAAGGCACGCCAAACGCCGTTTAACTTATAAAACATTCTTGAATCTGTATGAAAAGATTTTGGTAAAGGGCGGCGAAATTCACTTCAAGACAGATAATCAAGGCCTTTTTGAATATTCCTTGAAAAGCTTCTCAGAATATGGCCTTTTGTTGACATTCATCAGTCTTGATTTACACAAAAGTGATTTCGAAGGAAATATCATGACCGAATACGAAGAAAAGTTCTCTTCCAAGGGGCAGCGGATCTACCGCTGTGAAGTAAAATATCAGAACGAAAAATAAGAAGCTTGAAAGCAGCCGGAGACCTTGGCTGCTTTTTTAATTTGATCAAATAAATTAAATTGGCAATCCTGATAAGGAAGGGAAGATGCCCGAACCGAGATCTACGAGACGAAAAAGGGACCGAGAAGGAGGCTGCCGTGCCCGAAACGAGGTCCGCGAGATGAAAAAGGGAATGCGAGGGAAGCTATCGTGCCCGAAACTTAGTCTATGCACCAAAATAGTAAAAATTCAGTTGAAATCATACGCTATTCAAAAACTATGCATTGATTAGGCATTCATTTTTCGCCCCATCACCTTAAACTTTGCAAAAATGACCAATATATTTTCAAAAAAGATTCTGAACAGCTGCTCATATACAAGTATGCAGTAAGCGTGAGGGAGGTATATTTTTTTCCTTCTAAACATTCCTTCTCCTTCCCTTGCCCACATCACTCAATCTTTGTAAACGCTTTACTTTCCAGGACAGGAAGGTGGCTTATCGAAATTGGAACATGCTAAAATGGACATGTCGAACAAGAGGAGGAATGCATATGGAAACATTAACGGTAGGTAATTTGACATTGAATTGGCTGAACGGAGGGGTGACGAACATGGATGGAGGTGCCATGTTTGGTGTGGTACCAAAGCCATTGTGGGAAAGAAAATATCCTGTCAACGATAAAAATCAGATTGAGTTGAGGACCGATCCCATCTTCCTGCAGCTGGAGGGGAAAAATATCTTGATTGAAGCTGGCATCGGGAAAGGAAAGCTGAATGAAAAGCAAAAAAGGAACTACGGTGTCAATGAAGAATCGTCGATTGAAGAGGACCTGAAAAAACTGGGATTGACAACTGAAGATATTGATATTGTTTGTATGACGCATATGCACTTTGACCACGCCTGCGGGCTGACAAAATGGGAAAATGGAAAACTGGTTCCATCATTTCCTAAAGCGGTCATCTATACATCAAGTGTGGAATGGAATGAAATGAGGAATCCCAACATCCGTTCTAGGAATACATATTGGGAGGAGAATTGGGAAGCCATCCAGGGGCAGGTCGAGACCTTTGAAAAGGAGATTGTCGTTATCCCTGGACTGAAAATGATCCATACCGGAGGGCACAGCGAGGGCCATTCCATCATCGTCATTGAGGATGGAGAAGGCAATCAGCTTGTGCATATGGCAGATTTGATGCCGACGCACGCCCACCAAAACGTGTTATGGGTATTGGCCTATGATGATTATCCAATGACATCCATACAAGCCAAACAAGAATGGATTCCAGAAACAATGCAGAAAGAATCATGGTTTATTTTTTATCATGATGCCGTTTACCGTGCAATTAAATGGAACCAAGATGGAAAGGTCATGGATGCGGTGAAAAGAATGACGCCGTGATTGTAAGAAAATGCGTGGAAGCGGGCTTCCACGCATTTACATTGGGGTCAAAAGGTTGATATCCAAAATCGTTCCGCTATGCACATCGGCAATGAATTCGAACTGCTGAAGTTTGCCATTCCGATGGCGTGAAATGCCGCCCCTGTATATTTGGGTCTTTAAGGCGTGTTTTTCAAACGTTTCTGGCTTCATCTGTATCCAAGACCCGTCAATTGCCCCATCTTCCTTAAATGCTTTCTTGACTTTGGACAATACAGATTCAGCAGAGACAGGAGTTCTTTTTTGAACGGTACCGCTCATTATGTATCCTGCTGCAGCACCAGTAGCTGTTCCGATAATAAAGGATTTCCAATTCACCTTGATCCCTCCAAAAATCATTATTTAATGTGAGTAAGATTTATTTAAGTATACTAAACATTTTCTTATTCATCTAATAATTGCCGGGCAATTTCAGAATTTCCTGTTAAGAGCCTGAGAGAGTGGTAAGCTGTAAGAAACTTCTGTAAAATAAAAACTGTACATAACTGATGAAAAGGAGACTGAAAATGAACCAGGAAACATTGAATCTCTTTAAAACATTGACAGAATTGCCTGGAGCACCAGGCAATGAACATCAAGTCCGATCCTTTATGAGGACCGAGCTGGAAAAATATTCTGATGACATCATTCAAGACCGGTTGGGCGGCATATTTGGCATAAAAAAAGGGAAAGAAAACGGGCCTAAGGTGATGGTTGCCGGCCATATGGATGAAGTGGGCTTCATGGTCACTTCCATTACTTCAAACGGAATGCTCCGATTTCAAACTTTAGGTGGATGGTGGAGTCAAGTCCTATTGGCTCAACGTGTTCAAATCATCACTGATCAAGGACCGGTCATCGGCGTCATCGGATCCATCCCGCCGCATTTGTTAGGCGAGGAGCAGCGCAATAAACCGATGGATATGAAGAACATGCTCATTGATATTGGGGCCGATGATAAAGAGGATGCAGAACGGATCGGAATCAAGCCGGGACAGCAGATTGTTCCAATCTGTCCATTTACACCGATGGCAAATGAAAAGAAAATCCTTGCCAAAGCATGGGATAATCGTTATGGATGCGGGCTCGCAGTCGAATTGCTGAAGGAAATCAAAGATGAAAAGCTGCCGAATATTGTCTATTCCGGAGCGACAGTCCAAGAGGAGGTTGGCTTAAGAGGAGCGAAGGTTGCTGCCAATTTAATTGACCCAGACATCTTTTTTGCGTTGGATGCAAGTCCCGCGAATGATATGTCCGGGGATAAAAATGAATTTGGGCAATTGGGCAAAGGGACATTGCTTCGGATCCTTGACCGTTCGATGGTAACCCACAAGGGGCTGCGTGATTACATTTTGGACACTGCGGAATCCAATGATATACCATATCAATATTTCGTGTCCCAAGGCGGGACAGATGCAGGAAGCGTCCATCTTTCCAATAATGGTGTACCAAGCGCCGTAGTTGGCATCTGTTCACGATATATTCATACCCATGCTTCCATGATCCATATCGATGATTATGCTGCAGCGAAAGAACTGCTTGTGAAATTAGTGAAATCATGTGATCAAACTACCATTGATACAATCATTCAAAATGGTTAGGCGGAGGTCGATTCATGATCGTTTCAATCGGGACAAAGAATCCTGCAAAAATCAAGGCTGTCGAGCATGCATTCATGGAAGTGCTGAAAAACAAAACATTTCTTTCTTTTGATGTGCCATCAGGTGTAAGCGAGCAGCCATTTTCTGATGAAGAGACAATCAAAGGCGCTGTCAATCGTGCTGAATGGGCAAAAGAAAGAGGGAAAGCAGACATCGGCATCGGATTGGAGGGCGGTGTGGTAAAATCAGATCTCGGGCTTTTTCTATGCAATTGGGGAGCCTTATCCGATGGTACAGCCGCTCCGATCATTGCTGGCGGTGCAAGGATTCTCCTTCCTGATGAAGTCGGCAAAAGGGTATTGGATGGAGAGGAATTAGGGCATGTCATGGATGATTTCTGCCAAGCGAAGGATATCCGCAAAAGCCAAGGTGCAGTTGGAATCTTTTCGGATGGCCTAGTTACAAGAGATGCAATGTTCCATCATATTATGAAGTTGTTGATCGGCCAATATTTATATAAGCAAAAATCTTGAATGAAAAAGGCTATCCTAATCATGAGCATTCATGAATGGATAGCCTTTCTTAATCATCATTCTTCAGCGAAAATATAACCCAACACGTTAACAGCCTGATCTAATGATTCCACTGTTACATTCGCCTTTTGCGAAAGCTCTTTAAGGGGATGGTGAAGTTTTTCTGGCCGGATGAGGATCAACGGCTTTCCAAGCTGGATTGCGGCTGATGCATCCATGGCGGTATTCCACTGTTTGTATTTTTCACCGAATAGGGCAATGACGATATCCGCTTTATCCATTAACACCTGTGTCCGCAGGTTGTTGATTTTAGAAGCAGCCTCATCTCGAAAAATGGGGCTGGGCTGTTCCCCCAATATTTCTTCTCCAATGAGATCAGAGCGATCATGATTTTCCATCGGACCTACAAAGTGAACCGGCAAGCCTGCCGAGCCTGCCATTTGCTTTAATTCTTTACGCCAATCACTATGGATCTCGCCTGCAAGATACGCAACTAATTCAATCATTCCATTTCCTCCCTATCATTCATTTTCATTAATTTTACCATGAGAGATTGGGATGTACTAACCAATGGCCTATCCTTGCGAAATGCTTCTGTAAAATATTTCGAAATAAGGGTATGATATGGGTATAGCTTCAAGTATAGCAGGAGGAATTCCTTATGAAAAAATCATTGATCATCTTCATCGTTGCCATCTCAGCTCTGTTTGCCTTAACGGGATGCAATTCTTCATCAATAAAAGTACAAGCAAAGGATGCACAAACTCGTGTTCAAAAGTCATTCAAGGCTGAGCCCAAAAAAGCTGGCGAAACCCTGAAAAAGTTAAAAATCCACCTTCCTTTCGGAATGTCCGTCAAAAAAGAAGCGGAAAATAATGTGATTCTGAAAAAAGGTTCGAATACGTATATTTTATTTTACAATCCAAAAGAATCTGCAAAAAGCGAACTAGTTTACCAAATGACAAAAAAACAAAGCAAAAGTATCTATAAAGAATTTACATTTAAAGACAAGAAACGCTTTGGATATTTGATCATCAATAAAATAAAGAAGGACTATTATGAAGTGAGCGTCGGCATCGGCGGCATTAAATTGACGACCGAAACCAAGACGAGCCATGTTGCATCAGAAGCAGAAATGATGATGGATATCGTTTCTTCCGCCACTTATAAGAAATAATGGCCTTTGAATAAAAAAGCCTGGAGGGATCCATTTGATGAATCCTTTTCCAGGCTTTTATTTATGTCTATATTCGTAACGTTTGTTGCTATTCATCGGAAAGGTGCCCGCTTTCGAAAGGGGTGGGTACACAGCTTTATTATCTTCTTAGTATGAGTCTTCAAAACGATATTGTCCGACTTGCGATTGAAGCTCTCCGGCAATATCACTTAATTGGACTGCTGCTTCATTTACTTGCGATATCCCTTCAAGCTGGTCCTGACTGGAAGCACTGACCTCCTCTGCTACACTCGATGACTGCTCCGAAATGGAATAGATGACATCCATTTTTTCATTCAATTGACTGCTGACATTTTCCACTTTTATAATCGATGTTTGAATTTCATCAAATATCGTTCAAACGATACAGGAAATATCGGAAAATACTAATTTACTTTCACTTAATGCAGCGATCGAAGCAGCGAGGGCTGGAGAGGCAGGGAAAGGATTCGCTGTCGTCGCATCTGAAGTGCGCAAGCTTGCTGAAAGGTCCGTCCTGCCATAGCCAAGATCAGCAAAAACCGAAGCCTTCCTTCGATCGTTTTCATTTCCTCCCCATTTCTCCCCTTTTTATTTTGATAAAATACAAATTTTTCTTCATTTAATTATAAATGTAAATAAATGCTGGAATAATATAAGATTTTAGTAGACAAATAGTACATGTGTCTTTACACTAGTAAAATGAAAGTAGAAATCAGCATTAATGGAGGAATTTTATGAGAGCCTTTTTGACGCGAAAAGGAGTAAATATAACGGCAAAAGCTTATTTGATAGATGCATTGAGCTACATGGCATTAGGATTGTTCAGTTCACTGATCATCGGCCTGATCATAAAAACAATGGGGGAGCAATTCGATTGGCCATTCTTTGTGGACATGGGAAAATTGGCAATGGGGTTGATGGGACCTGCAATTGGCGTTGCGATAGCGTATGGTTTAGGTGCGCCGCCGCTTGTCATCTTTGCAGCAGCCGTTACCGGGGCTGCTGGAGCGACATTGGGAGGTCCAGCAGGGAGCTATGTCGCTGCATTAATCTCGACGGAAATTGGTAAACTAATCAGCAAGGAGACGAAAATAGATATTATTGTGACACCACTGGTCACCATTTTTGCTGGGTATACGACTGCTTATTTCATAGGTCCGTTCATTGCCGATTTCATGACGATGTTCGGAGGCTGGATTGAATGGGCAACGATGCAGAGGCCGATCATCATGGGGATGCTTGTTGCCCTATTGATGGGACTCGCATTGACTGCTCCGATATCGAGTGCTGCCATTGCATTTATGCTGGGCTTGAGCGGGATCGCTGCCGGGGCGGCAACAATCGGATGCAGTGCACAAATGGTAGGTTTTGCTGTGATCAGCTATAGAGAAAATAAAATGGGGGGGTTGCTGGCACAGGGGCTGGGGACATCCATGCTCCAGGTTCCCAATATTGTAAGGAATCCTCTGATCCTTATTCCCCCCACCGTTGCTGGAGTGCTGTTGGCTCCTTTTGGAACGACTTTGTTTCCGATGGAAAATAATCCTGCAGGTGCCGGGATGGGAACAAGCGGCTTTGTCGGTCAGATCATGACCTTTACAACGATGGGGTTCTCCGCCGATATTGCTGTGAAAGTTCTTTTATTGCATATTGTTGGACCTGCAGCAATCAGCCTGATACTATCTGAATATATGAGGAAGAAGGGCTGGATCAAAGCTGGCCAGATGAAGATAGAAACTGGAGGTAAATAAATGGAATCTTTAAATAGCATCGATCAATTCAATGAAATGAAGAACAACGGAAAACATATCTTTATGTTTTCAGCAGACTGGTGTCCGGACTGTCGATTTGTCGATCCGTTCATGCCGGAGCTTGAGTCGGAATTTAATGACTATACGTTTGTATATGTTGATCGCGACCAATTCATTGATTTGTGCGCAGAGCTGTCCATTTTTGGGATTCCAAGTTTTGTTGCCACAAAGGATGGTGCAGAGCTTGGCAGGTTTGTCAGCAAAGATCGTAAAACAATGGAAGAGATTCAACAATTTATAAAGAAACTATAAGCCAATCATAAAAAATCGATCCCTTCGTCTTTGAGATGGAGGGATTTTGTTGTAGAATGGGAAATGGCAAAAACAAATGTCTCCTACTCTTGAAGGAGGGGTAACGATGAAAATGGATAGTAAAAAAATGAAGCAGGAATTGCAAAAACGCCTGGATGGGCCACATCGATCATTTACATATGACCGGGATAAGGACTCATTAAGGGTCGAACAAACAGAAACGGGTAAAGGGGTTACGATTTCAATCCCGGGAATCGTTTCAAAATATAATGAGCAGCAAGGTAAGGCGATCGAAGAAGTTGTATACTACGTAAATGAGGCTCTTGGGGTAATGGGAAGCGAAACGAGCATGGATGGAAAGGAAAAGCATATTTACCCTGTGATCCGATCGACTTCTTTCCCGCAGGAATCATCAGAAGGAACGCCTTTTGTGACAGATGAACATACTGCAGAAACAAGAATTTATTATGCATTGGATTTAGGCACCACATATCGTCTGATAGATGAAGCTTTGCTTAGCAGCGAGGGATGGACGAAGGAACAAATACGGGAAACAGCCCTTTTCAACGTCCGATCATTATCTTCCAAGATGAAGAAAGATACGGTTGCGGGGAACGTGTTTTATTTTCTGAATACAAATGACGGCTATGATGCCAGCCGTATTCTAAATGATTCCTTTTTGGAGGATATGGCCGAAAAAATACAAGGTGAAATGACTTTGGCCGTCCCACATCAAGATGTCTTGATTATTGGCGATATCCGTAATGAGACAGGCTATGATGTGCTCGCGCAAATGGCCATGAGCTTTTTCAGCAACGGACATGTGCCGATCACAGCTTTGTCATTCTTGTATGAAAAAGGCGAACTTGAGCCTATTTTTATTCTTGGGAAAAATCGTAAAAAGTGAGGAGTTTATAATAATGAATGTTTTTTATAATAAAGAGGGAATTGGCGATACATTAATCGTGGCATTGTGTGATGCCGACAAAGATCAGCACAGATTTGAAAGAAAAGGGGATGCTGCCAGGATATTCAATGGCGATACAAACGAAACCATTGGATATAACCTATTCAATGCTTCCACTTATATGAACATTGAAACAAGCGGTTCATTGGATCTGAATGAAGGTATTCTGAATTCTATCAATGCAGCCATCGCTAAGAATGGATTTGAAGAGAAATTGGAAGCTGATTTTTCGGCGAAATTCGTCGTTGGCTATGTAAAAGAAAAAGAGAAGCATCCGAATGCGGATAAATTAAGCATTTGTAAGGTGGATGTAGGCGAAGATGAACTGCAGATCGTGTGTGGTGCACCCAATATAGAGGCGGGCCAAAAAGTGGTGGTCGCAAAGGTTGGAGCGGTTATGCCGAGCGGAATGATCATCAAAGATGCAGAGCTGAGAGGGGTTCCATCCAGTGGGATGATTTGCTCCGCAAAAGAATTGGATCTTCCGGATGCACCACAGGAAAAAGGGATCTTAGTGCTTGATGCCGATAAATATGATGCAGGTGAACCATTTTTTTCCTGATCTTTCAAAGCCGACTCTCTGAGTCGGCTTTTTTATTTGTTTTCAAGACTCTGGATGCTTACCGTCCCCTTCCAAAAGTAAGAAAAATAGAAACTATAATTTACTAAAAAGTTAGGAAAAAAGCATGTTTGCCAGTTGGGCAATTGTATTCGCATAGTGGCCAAAAATGTCTGTTGGGCATGTAAAACGATTTATACTTTTCCTTCATAATGGAGGCTGGTAAAAATGATTTTCTTCCCATACATTATTTAATCACTCGATATTTTAGCGGAAACTGTTACAATAAGAGTTGATTCTATCAGAAAGAGTGATACATATGAGTTGGTTTAAAAAAATTTCTCGTCTGCTTAAATCAGAAGATGATATAGAAGAACAAGTAGAATTCACCGAAGAACTAGAACAGGAAGCGAACCAGCTGCCAGACCGAAATAACCGCCCGAAATCAAAGGGGAAAGAAATTGAAGCAAGGATGACATACCAGTATCCAAAGGGTGAGTTCAGGTTTCCGCTGATTCCGGATCAAGGAAATCGAAGGCCGCGTCCGGAAAGGAAGCAAACACATCAAGAGGAATCCGTAAAACCGGTAAAAAAAGAAAAAAAAGTGATAAAACAAGAAGTAGAACCATCTTTGGAGAAAAAACCGCCAAAGAACAGCACAGTCCATCATCAAAAAAAACCAAAAACGGTCGAACCAAAAATAAATAGACCTTTCAGGCCGACAGAAATTCCATCCCCGATATATGGATTTAATAGGCCGAAGAGCACTGAAAAGGTAGAAATTGAATTAAGAGGCATTAAAACCGTTTCAAGACGGATGAATGAAGAAATTTCAGCGGCCAAAGAAGCATTGGAAGAAAAGAAAATGGAAATATCTGAGCAAACTGGCCCTGTTGATGAGAAGACAGCCATCGACGACTTCAATGATGAATACATGGATCCGATGAGAGAGCAAGAATTTGAAGCAGGACAAAATCACGATGATATCGTCGTTGAAAAAAACCGAGATGAGGAAATTGCAGCGCAAGAGCCTGAAGAAGAACCAAAAGTCCAAAATCCTGCAGAATTCAATGACTTTCCCATTCTTCAAGACGAAAAGATGGAGAATGTCCCTTCAAGAAAAGAAGATAATATCGGACAAGTTACAGAAGAAGTTGCAAGTGAAGAAAGTAAAATTTCAGGCGAGCAGGAAAATCAGAGTGAACCTGTCGAGAGAACCGCTCCTGAATATTCTGGAGAACTTCTTGAGGAAAATCCAGAACCTGGCCATCTTCAAGAGGAAGAAGGTGAAGCGGCAGAATCACCAGAGCCGAAGAAAAGCCGCTCTCATATTCCTTTTAACGTCATCATGCTAAAACAAGACCGAAACAGGGTACGGCAAGAAACGGTAAAAAAGACAGCCAATGAACCTGATCCCAAAAACGTCGAACCAGAAATGAATGCCGCCGGCCTGGATGATAATGTGGATCGAGAATTTGGATATCAAAAACCGGCACTTCAATATTTAACACCGCCTGTCAAGGAAGAAAAAAATCAAACTTGGCTTTATGAACAAAGTGAATTGTTGAATCAAACGCTGGCAAATTTCAATGTGCAGGCACAGGTGGTGAATGTCACACAAGGGCCCGCTGTCACAAGGTTTGAAGTCCAGCCGGCACCAGGTGTGAAAGTGAACAAAATCACGAATCTTACAGATGATATCAAGCTTAGCTTGGCAGCCAAGGATATTCGGATGGAGGCCCCGATTCCTGGAAAGCATGCGATCGGAATAGAGGTCCCAAACCATACAAGCAGACCGGTATTTATCAGTGAAATAATATCAAGCAGTGCATTCAGGGAGAGTGAATCCACTCTTACAGCTGCCCTTGGCCTGGATATATCCGGCAACCCTATCGTAACCGATTTGAAAAAGATGCCTCATGGATTGATAGCTGGAGCAACCGGATCTGGAAAAAGTGTTTGTATCAATTCAATTTTAGTAAGCTTACTGTATAAGGCAACTCCTGATGAATTAAAGCTGTTGTTAATCGATCCTAAAATGGTGGAGCTGGCGCCTTATAACCATATCCCGCACCTCGTCAGCCCTGTCATCACAGATGTGAAGGCAGCAACAGCCGCCTTGAAATGGGCAGTTGAGGAGATGGAACGGAGATATCAGCTATTCGCCCATACAGGTGTAAGGGACATTAATCGATTCAACGAACTTGCACAGAAAAGCGGCAGGCTCAGTGATAAGCTTCCATATATGGTAATCGTCATAGACGAGCTGGCGGATTTAATGATGATGTCGCCTGCAGATGTAGAAGAAGCGATTTGCCGCATCGCCCAAAAAGCCCGCGCTTGCGGAATCCATTTGATCATTGCAACCCAGCGTCCTTCAGTTGATGTCATAACAGGATTGATAAAGGCAAACGTACCGACACGCGTCGCCTTTTCTGTTTCCTCCCAGGTCGATTCAAGAACCATTATTGATATCAGCGGAGCAGAAAGGCTTCTTGGAAAAGGGGATATGCTGTTTCTTGAAAATGGCTCATCCAAGCCTGTCAGGCTGCAAGGGACGTTTGTATCCGATGATGAGATCGATAAAATCGTCGAACATGTCAGGAATGAACGAGAGCCGAATTATTTGTTTGAACAAGAGGAATTACTTAAGAAAGCTCAAGTTCAGGAAGAAGAAGATGAATTATTCTTTGAGGCGTGTGAATTTGTCGTCGATCAAGGAGGAGCATCCACTTCAGCTTTACAAAGAAGATTCCATATCGGATACAATCGTGCAGCCAGACTGATTGAAATGATGGAAAGGCAAGGCATCGTTTCTGAATCTAGAGGTTCACGCCCGCGTGATGTCCTGATTTCAGAAGGGGAGTTGGAATCCATACAGGATACTAGTCCTAACGTTTAGAACATGGTATTCTTTATTTATGTCTAAACATACTAATCGTAAATAGGTTCTTTTCGGCCTATCGAAAAGGACTAAGTGACTTTTTAAGGAGCTTTGAGATGAAAGAAATTGAATTAAAACTTCAAGGTAAAATAAATCGATTGACAAATCAAACATTCAAGTTTGACGAAAGAGTGAAAGAAGGCTGGTTTTCCGCCGTATATTTTTTAAAAACGCGGGAAATCACCCGGAAATTTAAACCGGAATGCCACGTTACATTGCAATTCTTTCAGAAACAGCATGCGGTTCTGTGCGGTACAGATGAAGTCATTGCGCTATTAAAAACCTTTGCGGACAATCCTGAAGACTTGGAAATTCATTCATTGAAGGATGGGGATAAAGTGAGCCCATTTGAAACGGTGTTGACCATTTCCGGAAGGTATCAGGATTTCGGCTATCTAGAAGGCATCATTGATGGAGTATTGGCGAGAAGAACATCCGTATCGACAAACGTGTACAATGTCGTAAAGGCCGCTGGCATTTCCGGTACTCAAAAACCTGTTATTTTCATGGGCGACCGTGATGACCATTTTACCCAGCAGGCTGGGGATGGGTATGCTGCCTACATCGGCGGGGCTACAGCCCAAGCTACCCATGCCATGAATGAATGGTGGGGAAAAAAAGGCATGGGGACTATGCCTCATGCGCTTATCCAGTTGTTCAATGGCGATATCGTAGAAGCGACGAAAGCTTATAAGGAAACATTTCCTGAAGATGAATTGATTGCATTGGTCGATTACAATAATGATGCCATTTCTGACTCCTTAAAGGTGGCTCGCGAGTTCGGAGATGAACTCAAAGGTGTCCGTGTGGATACGTCACGAACGATGATTGATAAATATTTTCTGCGCAATCAACATCTGCTCGGGACATTCGATCCCCGTGGAGTCAATTCCGAGTTGATCTTCGCCCTGCGCAAGGCCTTGGATGATGAAGGCTATAATCATGTGAAAATAGTAGTTTCAGGCGGTTTTAACGAAGAGAGGATCGAAGAATTCGAAAGGAATGGCGTCCCGGTGGATATGTATGGAGTAGGGAGCAGCCTGTTGAAAATAAATATCGGATTCACCGGAGATAATGTCATGCTTGATGGAAAGCCCCAAGCAAAGGCTGGAAGAAAGTTAAGGCCAAATCCTCGGTTGGAAAAATTGGATTGGGATTCCTATGAATTATGAGGAAGGCGCACCGCTAGATTTTAGCCGGTTCAGAGAAAAGAAACAGAATATTGCAGAAGATAAAACCTGGAGTATTTATTTGAACGCGATTCAATATGCTGAGAGGAAGGTCAACATACGGGAGAAGGTGCGAGGCAAGCATATCTTCAGCCAATTAGTGGATAAGGGCGCGGATGAAATTATCGGTGGACTTGAAGAGGCTTTCTTCGAATGGTTCTTATTCGATTATAAAACAATCAGCGGAAAAACGATCTTTCATACATTTATGAATCATACGCATCAAGAATGGACAGAGCCCGAACGGATTCAAGGGGCTCTCTTTTTAACTGCTGCATTGGAGCCGGTTGAAATTACCGATGTCCTTTCTCCTAATCAATTTGAGGTGATGCCGGTGCTCGGCAAGGGCAGTTCATCACTGGTCATTTCAAAAGAACCATTGGATATTTGCGTGGGATATGCATTCCTAAGGAAAATTCCATTAATTACGACAGATATGTTAATCGGAAGTGTTTTTGTGGTAAAGGAGTGGAGGGTTATCGAAAAGCTCCTTGCTGATTATAAAGATGCAGAAAAACGGGGCAAAAAAATGACCTGGCGTGCTTTCCTGAAGGAAAATAGTATGAAATATGCATTTTGTCCGGAGAGCTCTTTGTAAAATAGTCATGGTGATTAAAAAGTGTTATAATTGTTCAATATGAATTTCTGCTGGAGCAATGTCCAGTAGTAATCCATAAAAATTATGAGTTTTCATTTACTAAAACAAATTATTTAAGCTGAATTCAGATTGACTAACTACAATCTGGAATTTGAAATTGATATGGACCATGGCAAACAAAAGATTGATTTCATATACTGCTTACAGATAGACGAATGTTGGAGGTTCTATTATGACTTTATACCATTTCGTAGGCATTAAGGGTTCTGGAATGAGCGCATTAGCCCAGGTTCTTCACGATATGAACTACCGTGTTCAAGGATCTGATGTAGAGAAATATTTTTTTACGCAGCAGGCTTTGGAGGATTCGGGTATCGAGATCCTGCCTTTTCAGCGTGAAAATATTCAACCGGGAATGACGGTTATTGCCGGTAATGCATTCCCTGACACTCATGAAGAAATCCAAGAAGCTATGAAGCTTGGTTTACCAGTCGTGCGCTACCATAAATTTTTAGGCGACTTTATGCAAAAGTTCACAAGTATCGCGGTAACAGGTGCACATGGCAAAACATCGACTACAGGGTTGCTGGCCCATGTAATCAAAGGCGCTAAGCCAACTTCATTCCTCATCGGGGATGGGACCGGCAAAGGCCAGCAGGACGCGGAATATTTTGTTTTTGAAGCATGTGAATATAGAAGGCATTTCCTTTCTTATTTTCCTGACTATGCGATCATGACGAATATTGATTTTGATCATCCTGACTATTTTGCAAACGTGGATGATGTATTCTCTGCTTTTCAGGAAATGGCGCTTCAGGTGAAGAAAGGAATATTTGCCTGCGGAGATGATGAACAGCTACAGAAAATCCAGGCGAAAGTACCTGTCCTTTTTTATGGGTTCGGTGAAGAAAATGATTTTCAGGCAAGGAATGTAAACAAAAGTGAAAAAGGAACATCATTCGATGTGTTTGTGCGAAATACATTCTATGCAAGCTTCAGCATCCCTACTTATGGAGACCACAATGTATTGAATGCATTATCCGTCATTGCCGTCTGCCATTATGAAGAAATTGATGCAGAAGCTGTTCAAGAACAGCTCAGTACTTTTTCGGGTGTAAAGAGAAGATTTACAGAAAAGTTCATCGGCGATCAAGTGATCATCGACGATTATGCACATCATCCAACGGAAATTAAAGCAACCATCGATTCGGCAAGGCAGAAATATCCTGACAAAGATTTGGTTGCCGTATTCCAGCCGCATACCTTTACAAGGACTCAAACCTTCTTGACGGACTTTGCCAAAAGTTTATGTGAAGCGGATCATGTATTTTTGTGCGATATTTTTGGTTCTGCCCGTGAAAACCATGGAAAGCTCTCTATACAGGACTTGAGGGAAAAAGTGGAAGGTGCCCATCTGATCAATGAAAATGATACATCCCCATTGCTCGCATATGACAACAGTGTCATCATCTTTATGGGTGCCGGAGACATCCAAAAGTTCCAAGCTGCCTACGAAGAATTGAAGAGAGATCATGTAAAAGGCGCATGAATTACATTTTTAGCAATTGAAGGACCCGGATTTCCGGGTCCTTTTTTAAGTTCACCCATTTGCTGGGTCTCTTTGCAGCTAAAATGAAAGGCAGTGTTGAAATATAGCCAAAAAAAAGCCGCATTGAAATAAAAACTTCATGCGGCTTGCAAAATCAGGTTTATTTAAGATTTTCGGGATTCAAGCATTCTAATTCAGGCAGGACAAAGCGGCCATCTTTGCGGATGAGCACCTCGTCAAAATAAATTTCTCCACCGCCGTATTCAGGACGCTGGATCATGACCATATCCCAGTGAATATTTGAATGGTTTCCATTGTAGGCATCTTCATAGCACTCGCCTGGAGTGAAATGGAAGCTTCCATCGATTTTCTCATCAAAAAGGATATCCTGCATAGGGTGAAGGATATATGGGTTTACGCCGATGGCAAATTCACCGACATAGCGTGCTCCTTCATCAGTATCAAAGATTTTATTGATTCGCTCTGAATCATTGGCTGTCGCTTCAACGATTTTCCCATCCCTGAACGTCAAAGAAACATTCTCAAACGTAAAGCCTTGATATGGAGACGGTGTATTGTAAGTAATCGTACCGTTCACGGAATTCTTGACAGGCGCAGAATAAACTTCTCCATCTGGAATGTTCAGGCGGCCAGCACATTTAACGGCAGGGATATCTTTGATCGAAAATGTTAAATCCGTTCCCTCTCCAGTCAAACGTACTTTATCAGTCTTGTTCATTAATTCAACAAGGTTGTCCATGGCTTTATCCATTTTGCTGTAATCCAAGTTGCATACATTAAAATAGAAATCCTCAAATCCTTCAGTACTCATCTTAGCCAATTGCGCCATGGAAGAGTTTGGATATCTAAGAACGACCCATTTTGTTTTTGGTACACGGATTTCCCGATGTACTTTTTTGCCTACAGTATTTCCCTGGATTTTCATTTTGTCATCCGGGACATCGGCTTGTTCATTAATGTTGTCGCCGGAACGCAGGCCAATATAAGCATCCATCTTGCTCATAACATTAGCTTCAAACTCAGCTATCATGTTAAACTGTTCTTCTTGGGCCCCCATCAGCAAGGCACGATCAACTTGCTGGTCCTTGAGGGATACAAATGGATAGCCGCCTGCTTCATAAGCTTCCTTCACCAATGCAGTTACCAATTCTTTTTGAAGGCCGAAATTTTCGATCAAGACTTTTTCACCCGGCTGAAGTTGAACGGAATAATTAATGAGGTTCTTGGCTAACTTTTCAATACGTGGATCTTTCATATGTATTTCCTCCAAATAAAGAATATTTCAACGTACATATACATTGTAACCGAATTCAAAAAGAATGTTGAATAGAAAGGTTTTAAAGGAGCTAAAAAATTTTCTGTGAAATAGGAGGATAATTTCATTTACTCTAGAAAATATAATAAAGTCGTTTGCGAAATTATCAAATCGGGTATACAGCATTTATATATACAGGAGGTGCATACATATTGATCATCATTCTTTATTTGAGCGCTGCATTAGTGGCAGTGGCATTCCTCATTTTAGTCATTAACCTATCAAAAACATTGAAATCATTGCAGTCAACGATGGATAGCGTCTCTACAACCCTTGATGGGCTTGAGACCCAGCTTCAAGGGGTCACGCGAGAAACTACCGACTTGCTTCATAAAACCAATAGTTTGGCAGAGGATATCCAAGATAAATCAGAGAAATTGAATACTGTTGTCTTTGCAGTGAAGGACGTAGGGGATTCCATACAAGGTCTTAATCATTCCATTAAAAAGGTTTCAACATCCATTTCAAACGAAGTGGAGAAAAATCAAGATAAAATTTCACAAGTGGTGCAATGGAGCAATGTCTTCATGGAAATCCGAGATAAATGGAAATCCAAAAGAAGGGAACAAGAAGCTCCACAGCTGCCTGTAGAAATAAATTCGAAGCCATCCAAGCTTCGGGAACATGCAGTACAAAGATCAAGATCTTAAAAAACCATTAGGGAGGAAATTAACATGGCACAGTTAAACGAAACGAATACTACTGAGAGTAATGAACAAAATATCAACACGAAGGATTTTGTCATTGGAGCACTAATCGGAGGTATAATCGGTGCAACAACTGCCCTGTTTTTAGCACCCAAATCAGGTAAAGAACTAAGAAGTGATCTTAACACGCAGGCTACCACCCTTAAAGAGAAATCAGGGCAATGGAAAGACTCTGCCGTTGAAAAAGGAAATGAATGGGCAGCAGTTGCCAAAGAAAAGACTTCGGCTATTTCCCAAGCTGTCCAATCTAATGAATTGGTCAATAAAGTCAAAAATTTCCGCAGTGCAGAACAGCCTGCAGGGGAATTGGAAAATCATCCGGAAGAAAGTTCTGCTTCCGTCGATGAATTAAATCAAAAGCTTGAAGATACGAAAAAAGCATTCGATGAAACCGAAAAAAATGTAACTCAATAATTCAATAAAAATTAGGAAGAATAAAACGGTGGAGGATTCCTTCACCGTTTGGTTTTTGATTACGAGAAGAGACAAAGAAAATGAAGGAGGCACCACATGAAAATCGATTCAGTAGAAGAATTTAATGAGCTTTTGAAGAAAGAAAATCATTTTTTCTTCATGAAACACAGTTTGACTTGTCCAATCAGTGCAAATGCCTATCAGGAATTTAACAGATTTTTGGATCAAACCGATGCGAAGGGATATTATTTAGCTGTACAGGAATCACGGAGTCTATCCAATCATATTGCAGAAACATTCGGCATCAAACATGAATCGCCTCAAGCATTCCTGGTCGATCATGGAGAGGTGCTATGGCATGCGTCCCATAGCAGGATTACAAAAAATGAATTGGAGAAGCAAATGACAAAGAGCTGATATCATATCAGCTCTTTCATTTTGTCATTATTTTGGCTCTAGACTAAAAACTATTGGCTCTTTTCGTAAATGTAGCTATTGTTCAAATATTGAGTAAAGTTGATTTCCGCTGCAGGATGCCCGCTTTATTTTCATTTTGTTTCCGCCATGGGCCAAACAATTTCCAAGGCGTCGCCAGAATTGATTTCTTCATAAAAGGTGGTGATTTCATTGTTCTTTAATAGTTTGAAGTTTCCGCAGGCTTTCTTTGGCATTTCAATTTCGACGTGTCGGAACAAGTCTTGGAAAATGAATGGCTCCCTTGTCTTGATCTCCACTTCAATTTCATCTCCATACTCCAATGTGTCGTCTGAAGATAATGGAGTCCCTTGTCTGCTAATGATTGCTGCGGGCTTTTCTAATTTCAGCTTCTGTCCGTTAAATGTGATTTCGATGGAATATGACAGCTGCCACTGCTTTAATGCCGCAATGTTTTTAACACTCGGATTGGAAGCAGGAATGAGTTCAATGGAATCATGCTCATTAATTCGATCTTGCAGCCTTCCATCATTGCCATTGATAAGGACCTTCCCGGAAAACGATGGCAGGAATGTATCCTTGCGATTAATTTTAATTCGGAAGGGTTTAAGATTTACCGGCATTGGAAGTACTTTCAATATGTCTTCGATCGATTGAGGAAATGTCATTTCAATGGTATCTTTATCTGCCAGATATTCTTGTAAATCTGCTTTATATCCATTTTTAAAAATGGACATTTCAAGGGTATGTTCTTCACCATTGATTGATATACTTTTTGTCGGGATTTGATCGATAAAATCAATGATCTTGACTTTGGCGGGATCTCCATCCTTTCCATTTTCTGTATTGATCGTGTCCCCGTGATGAACTTCAGTGCTTAGTTCGCATATGGCCCCATTTTTTAGTATGGTCGGTTCTTTCCCGTGCTGGCCGGGAATTGTCACAGTTTGACCATTAAAATTAATCATGATGGCCATGCCTGGTTTCCCATAAAGCTTTGAAATCTTTTGCCCGGATGCAAGCAGGCAATCTCCGACCGTAAGTTTCTTGACTTCAAATAACCTGACGGGGCGGTCGTTCACTTGAACGGTTATATATTGGACCGGTGACTTTTTAGCTGCAATCGCTATTCCCACAGGTGTGACGTATTCGGGTCCACTGCTGATGCCGGATTCGATGGTTAATCCTTGAATGGCATCCGAGCCTCTAATGGCAACCCTGTTGGCTGGAAGCTCTAATATATGCGCCAATCTTTCGGGAAGTTCTGGAGTCAGACTTCCACCTCCTACGAGCATGACGGCCTTGGGAGGCTGGCCATTGTTCAAGGATCGAATTTCATTGGAGATTGCTTGTGCAAGTTTGTCGATCGAGTAAGATATTTTTTGAACGACTTCTTTTTTGACAAGAGTAGATTCAAACCCTAGGATGTCTTTGACTTGAATGGTTTCATTCTTGCTTAATTCCCTCTTGGCTTTTTCGGCCAGGGGAAAATCCAGGAGTAATTGGTCGCTAAGCGCCTCGGTAATTTCGTCTCCTGCCACAGGGACCATCCCGTACGCTACAACTGTTCCCATATTCGTGAGGGCAATATCGGATGTGCCAGCCCCAATATCTACAAGAGCAACATTGAGCCGTCTCATCGAAGGGGGGATCAATACATTGATCGCCGCGATTGGCTCAAGGGTAAGAGCTTCCATTTCCAAGCCGGCACGATTCAATGCGGATATGAGGGATTCCACCACAACCCTTGGCAGGAAGGTTGCAATGATTTCGACAGATACTTCATCGCCCTGTTGGTCGATCAAACTGCCGATTTCTTCACCATCGAGGCGGTAGTAAAGAACTGAATAGCCTACACAATAGTAGTAATAGCTTTTTTCATTGTCATTTTTTTCAGCGGCGAATGCCTGGGCCTGCTGGACAGCGGTCAATTCCAAATGCAATATATCTTGTTTCTTGATCATTGGCTTGCCTTTGATCGTAAGCTTGGCAGTCGCCATTTCCGTTTTTAAAGCCCTGCCGGCAGCGGCCACACATACTTTTTCCAAAGGGCCATGCGTTTGTTCCAGTTCCGCTTTGATTTCTTGTATGACCCTTGACACTGCGAGGACGTCGTGAATTTGTCCATCCAGCATGGCACGTTCTTTATGTTCCCGTACAAGCAAATCAGTGACATGATATACTTGGTCTTTTTCTTCAAGAATAATGCCCACCACAGATCGCGTGCCGATATCAAGGGCAAACACTTTATTATTTTTCAGCAATTGCACACACCTACTTTGAATTCTTATCATAAAATACTTTAATACTTAAAAGCGTTTAATTAATAAAGTTTTTTCGTGACTTTTTGATTTTTATCCCTTATAATAAACCCTAATATATGAAAAATGTAACACAATTTAAGTTTATGGAAAAGAATTGTTCTACTGGATAATTCTTTTTAAATTTTTTGCCCAGGGAAAGGATGAGCATCAGTGAGCAATAAAGAGCTGGATCAATTAAGGCAGCAAGTGGATGAAATGAATTTGGATCTATTAAAACTAATCAACGAGCGAGCACGCCTTGTACAAGAAATAGGCAAGGTGAAAGAGAAGCAAGGTGTGAACAGGTATGATCCAGTTCGTGAAAGGAAAATGCTTGACTTGATCAAGGACCAAAATGACGGCCCTTTTGAGCATTCAACTGTTGAGCATATCTTTAAGGAGATTTTCAAAGCGGGGCTGGAGCTTCAAAAGGATGATCATCGCAAAGCACTTCTCGTTTCAAGGAAGAAGAAAGCTGAAGATACGATCGTTGATATAAAAGGTGAAAAAATCGGTGATGGAAATCCTCATTATATCTTTGGTCCATGTGCGGTTGAATCATATGAACAGGTTGCCGAAGTGGCGAAATCAATCAAGGCAAAAGGGTTGAAAATGCTGCGCGGTGGTGCTTTCAAACCAAGGACTTCCCCATATGACTTCCAAGGACTAGGCATTGAAGGATTGAAAATCTTAAAGAAAATTGCGGACGACTTTGATTTGGCCGTTGTCAGTGAAATTGTGAATCCCGCAGATGTTGAAAAAGCAGTGGAATATATAGATGTTATTCAAATCGGTGCCAGGAATATGCAGAACTTTGAATTGCTTAAAGCTGCAGGGGCAGTGAAAAAACCGGTGTTATTGAAGCGAGGCTTAGCAGCAACGATTGAAGAGTTCATTAATGCGGCAGAGTACATTATGTCGCAGGGAAATGGCGATATCATCCTTTGCGAACGCGGCATTCGCACATATGAGAGGGCGACCCGCAATACGCTGGATATTTCTGCTGTGCCAATCTTGAAGCAGGAAACGCATCTTCCTGTCATGGTTGACGTAACTCATTCAACCGGACGCAGGGATCTGCTGCTTCCAACCGCCAAGGCAGCATTGGCTATCGGAGCTGATGGGGTAATGGCAGAGGTACATCCTGATCCGGCAGTCGCGTTGTCCGATTCTGCACAGCAAATGGACATAAAACAATTCGATGATTTTTATTCAACATTATTAAAGAACCATCCCTTAAAAGTATAGGGAAATTATGGATCGATAATGCAATACGGGAAGCTGGTGCTGAAGGCATCAGCTTCTATTTTTGTCTTTTTATGAGATTTATGAGTTAAATTGTGAATTCCTAGGCAAAATAATAGTGAATTAATTGCTTGTAAGAGCTTACTATCGTATGATAGGTAACATAATTTAAGTTTTTCTGAAGGACTCTTTCGAAAAGCTTCCAGTGACGATCGGATGGTTTTTTCACCGATGCACCTATGCTAAAGAATGCATGACTAGATCTGGATATTATGCTATAAAATAAATAAATGTCGAAATGTACGAAGGAGTGTGCTGGTAATGAACATCACAATATATGATGTTGCCAGGGAGGCAAATGTTTCCATGGCTACTGTATCAAGGGTCGTAAATGGAAACCCTAATGTTAAACCCGCTACAAGAAAAAAGGTGATGGAAGTAATCGACCGTCTCGGATATCGGCCAAATGCGGTGGCAAGAGGTCTTGCTAGTAAGAAAACGACGACTGTCGGAGTGATCATCCCTGATATTTCCAACATTTTCTTTGCTGAATTGGCAAGGGGAATCGAGGATATTGCCACGATGTATAAATACAATATCATCCTGAGCAATTCCGATCAAAATAAGGAAAAAGAGCTTCATTTATTGAATACCATGCTTGGAAAACAAGTGGACGGCATAGTATTCATGGGCGGGAACATCACGGAAGAACATGTAGAAGAATTTGAAAAGTCACCTGTACCAATTGTATTGGCAGGTTCAGTCGAAAGCTCGGGACAAACTCCATCCGTCAATATCGACTATTATCAAGCGACATACGATGCAGTAAAAGAACTAATAGATAAAGGCCATAAGAAAGTGGCATTCGTCGTTGGTCCTTTCCATGATACCATCAATCAGGCTCAAAAGCTGGAAGGCTACAAAAAAGCACTGAACGATTCGAGCCTATCCTTTGACGAAGAATTGGTTGTCGAAGGCGACTATACGTATGATTCAGGAATGGAAGCATGGCAAAAACTAAGTGAATTAAAAGAGCGGCCAACTGCAGCCATTGTCGGCAATGATGAAATGGCCCTTGGAGTCGTTCACGGTGCACAGGATGCTGGACTCCACATTCCGGATGATCTTGAAGTCATCACCTCCGATAACACACGCCTTGCATTGATGGTAAGGCCGCAGCTGACTTCAGTCGTCCAGCCCCTATATGATATCGGAGCGGTTGCGATGCGCTTGTTGACCAAGTATATGAATAAAGAAGAAGTGAACGAAAATATTGTCGTATTGCCTCATCGAATTGAACATAGAAGCTCGACAAAATAATTAGGCTGCCAAAGCCCATCACCAAAAAAGGATAACCGATTGAGGTTATCCTTTTTGGCGTTCAACTAGCTACTCCGAACCATTCCGTGAACGTTCGTTTTGCCTAATGATATAAAGCGCTTTTTCCACAGTATTTCTATTCTTTTCGGTTATTTCCCCTTTTCTAGGGATGGGTTTATAAAGGTTGGATGGGTCATCCCATGTAGGAATCAATTCAACCGGGGATTGCTGCTCCCAGCGGGCTATCCAGTCTTTGGGCACATTTCGCTCCGCGAAATCCATTTGCCCTGTCATTTCAAGCCATATGTAAGACCAAGCTCTTGGGACTACCCGCCATATGTCATATCCGCCTCCCCCGACTGCAATCCACTTGCCGCCACAATAGGCATGTGCAAGTTCATGTGCAAGCCTGGGAATTTCCTTATAGATACGCATCGTTGAAGAAAGATGGGTGAGAGGGTCAAAGTAATGCGCATCAGCACCATTTTGTGTCAGGATGACATCGGGCTTAAAATATTCAATCACTTCCCGAAAAGCGGTATCGTATGCATCTATCCAAGAGTCATCCTCCGTAAAAGCGTCCAATGGAACATTGAAGCAGAAACCGTAGCCTTTTCCACTCCCTCTTTCGGTTACATTGCCTGTTCCAGGAAATAAGTATCTTCCTGTCTCATGTATGGAAAGGGTACAGACATTGGGATCATCGTAAAATGACCATTGCACCCCGTCTCCGTGATGTGCATCCGTGTCAACGTAAAGGACGCGGGCATCATATTTCTCCCTTAAATATTTGATTGCTACTGAGCAATCATTATAAATGCAAAATCCTGATGCTTTTCCACGGAACCCATGATGAAGGCCGCCGCCCAGGTGAAGGGCGTGATCACTCTCACCGGACATGACGGCATCAACGGCTGTCAATGTACCACCGACTAAAAGCGAACTGGCCTCATGCATCCCTTGGAAAATCGGGGTATCTTCCGTACCCAGACCAAAATCCTCTGCCTGATCCGAGGATAATTCACTTTTCCCTGCAGCCTTCACTGCATTGATATAGGTTGAATTATGGATCATGTTCAGCTCTTCGTCAGAAGCAGCACGTGGAGGGATGATATCAGATGGCTTAATTGCGTTTAATTTATTTAATAAATCCAGTGTCAATGTCAATCTGAATTGATTGAAAGGATGCTTTTCTGAGAAGCGGTAGGATAGAAGCTGATCGGAATACACAAATAAAGCTTCTTTCTTCATGACGAAATCCCCGGCATATTTGGCCATAGAACCGTGTGCCCTTGTTTCTTCAATTCTTCGATGACCTTCATTGGATTCATGGTCTTTACCCTGAAGACCAGGATTTTGTGCTGTTCACTATCCTTGTCAGGGTAGACAAGGACACTGTGGACATTGGCATTATGCTTGCGGATGATGCCTGAGACCTCATAAAGCATGCCTGTTTTGTTCGGGACCTTCACTTCGATATGTGATCCAGGTTGGTTTGCCCCTGTCAGTTCGACCAATGTATACAGCAGGTCCGTTTCGGTGACGATTCCGACCAATTTTTTTTCTTTTGTGATGGGCATGCATCCGATGTGGTGTTCATAGAACACCGAAGCGATTTCTTCCACAAAGTCTAATGGATGTCCAGTGATGATGGCTGATTTCATGATCAAGCGCAAAGGTTTATTGATTTCTTCCTCATGCCTGTTTTCTTGGAAAATGGACGGAGCCGCTTCCTTAACATCCCTGTCGGTAACCAGGCCAATCACTTCTTTTTGTTCATTGACTATCGGAAGATGGCGGATTTTTTTCTCCCTCATGATTCTGATAGCTGTCCTTATTGTGTCTTCGGGTCCAAGCGTCGTGACATCTTTTTTCATGATTTGTTCAACGAGCATCTGTTTCCTCTCCTACACCTTAGAGATTGATAGAATAATAGTTCGCAGCCTTTTTTACAAGCCTGTTAATACATAAAACGGTTCATAAAGCGCAATCGGTCGAATTGTTGAATGGAATCGTCGTCGATCCTGCTGCCGATGCGGGCCATCAGGCAGTTTGCCGGGTGTGAGCTGATTTCCGGGTCGTCGGTTGCGTACCAGACCAAGCCGCCTGCGTTCATCATTTTTTCCATTACTTTTCGATATTCCCATACATTCAATCCGGTTCCTTTAAGATCCCAGTGCCAATAATATTCTGTTGTGATAATGATGTAATCTTCCATGGCCTCATCCATCATGGAGACACGCAAAAGGCTTTTTCCTACAGAGCTCCCTCTATACTTTGGAATTACTTCGATCGCACCAAGCTCGATGAGGTTGTCCATTTTTCCCTGTGACCATCGTTCCAATGGATCAGGGTAAAGGTACGTCACATACCCGACTATCGTATTATGATCTCGGGCTATAATTATTCTTCCCTCAGGGAGAGCTGCAATTTCAGTCAATGCTTTATGCTGTTGGGAAGGCGGACGGAAGGCCACGAGATCTTCGTGAAAATCCATCTTCTTCAGTTGATCTGAAGAAATCGGCCCTTCAATTGTTAAGAAGCCTTTTGTTGTTTTTAATTCCATGACATTATATGTTTTTTTATGTTCCATTTGGTCACCACCTTGTAAAACTTCCATACTCACTATTATACATAATTTCAGATAAATAAAAGCGCTTTCACATCATTGTTCTTTTCATTCTCTTTATCTATTAACATATTAACAAGGGAATGAGTTGATGAAAACTTAAAAATAGTTAAAAAATTGAGAAAAATACTTTTTTGTACTATAATATTAATGTAAATTCATACATAAAGGGGGATTCGGCAAATGAAAGTGGAAGCGCTATCACCGACAAATGGAGATTATCAATTAAAGGATTATTCAGACACATATCATTCATTTGACTGGAAAGAAGTGGAGCGGGAATTCAGCTGGTATGAAACAGGGAAAGTAAATCTTGCATATGAAGCAATCGATCGGCACGCAGAGACCTTTAGAAAAAACAAAGTGGCTCTTTATTACCGGGATGCTTCCAGGAACGAAAAGTACACATTCAAGGAAATGAAGGAAGAAAGCAATAAGGCAGCCAATGTTTTCAAAAGCTTTGGAGATGTTGAAAAAGGGGATCGGGTATTTATTTTCATGCCGCGTTCACCGGAGTTGTATTTTGCTGTTTTGGGAGCCATCAAATTGGGAGCGATTGTTGGTCCGTTATTCGAAGCATTTATGGAAGGTGCGGTAAAGGATCGTTTGGAGGACAGTGAAGCGAAAGTTCTTGTGACGACCCCCGAGCTTCTTGAAAGGGTTCCTGTAAATGAGCTTCCTGCATTAAAACACATTTTTTTAGTAGGCGAAAATATTGAAGAAGATGAAAAATATATTGATTTCTTAAGTAAAATGGAAAGCGCCGATCCCCATGCCCAAATTGAATGGGTAGAGAGGACGGATGGATTGATCCTTCACTATACATCAGGATCAACCGGCAAGCCAAAAGGTGTCCTGCATGTCCATAATGCCATGATCCAGCATTATCAAACGGCTAAATGGGTGCTCGATCTTAATGAGGACGATGTATATTGGTGCACAGCAGACCCCGGCTGGGTAACAGGGACTTCATATGGAATATTCGGGCCATGGCTGACCGGCACGTCCAACGTCATTGTCGGCGGACGCTTTAAACCGGAGAATTGGTACAAGACGATCGAAGATTTCGGCATCTCTGTTTGGTACAGTGCACCAACTGCCTTCCGCATGCTTATGGGGGCAGGGGATGATGTCGTGAAAAAGTTTGATTTGTCCAGCTTGCGCCATGTTTTAAGTGTAGGAGAACCATTGAACCCTGAAGTCATCCGCTGGGGAATGAAAGTATTTAATTTAAGGATCCATGATACTTGGTGGATGACAGAAACAGGTGCACAATTGATATGCAACTATCCAAGCATGGATATCAAACCAGGTTCGATGGGTAAGCCGATCCCCGGAGTCAAGGCTGCAATCATTGATGATCAAGGAAATGAGCTGCCCCCAAATCGAATGGGGAACCTTGCCATCAAAAAAGGATGGCCATCGATGATGCATACCATTTGGAAAAATGAGCCGAAGTATCAGTCTTATTTCATGCCTGGTGATTGGTATGTGTCCGGTGATTCCGCATATATGGATCAGGACGGATATTTCTGGTTCCAAGGCCGCGTCGATGATGTCATCATGACATCGGGTGAAAGGGTCGGTCCATTTGAAGTGGAGAGTAAGCTGGTCGAGCATCCCGCCATTGCTGAAGCAGGGGTCATCGGAAAGCCGGATCCAGTCCGTGGAGAAATCATTAAAGCATTCGTGGCGCTGCGCGATGGCTACGAAACGACCGATGAACTGAAGGAAGAAATACGCCAGTTCGTCAAAAAAGGTCTTGCTGCACATGCAGCTCCAAGGGAAATTGAGTTCCGCGATAAGCTTCCAAAAACCAGAAGCGGAAAAATCATGCGGAGAGTCTTAAAAGCATGGGAATTGGATTTGCCTACAGGGGATTTATCAACAATGGAAGACTAAAATAAAAGGCTCTTTTCTCATACATTGCTGCTATAGCTACTAAAGTAGGATTGTTTAAGCAAAGTTTCAACTTCAATATAGCGTTTATAGGGAGAAAAGAGCTGGAAATCGGCATTAGGATTTTAACAACACTCTTTACGAAAATAGCCAAATAAAAAGAGGAGATCGTGAAATTTTCACGATCTCCTCTTTTGTTTATCAAGGATTGTCTTTTGGAGGGGGATCCTGTGTTCCATCCCCCGAGCCTGGTTTTGTTGGATCGGTCTGATCTGTAGGAGGGGTCGCTGGATCTGTTCCGTCTCCCCCTCCGTTATCTCCTTTACCCGGTTTATCCGGCTTATCTGGCTTATCCGGCTTGTCCGGTTTTGAAGCAGGTTCTGAACTGCCAATCGATACTACATTAGATGATGAAGATTCCTTTCCTGCAATATCAACGGCCATCACGGTATATTTTCCATTTCCGACATTGGCGGTATGAGCTGATCCAGAAGAAACCGAAGCAACTTTCTGCATGGAACTTCCGGAAATTTTGTAAACCCTGTAGCCGATGACATCTTTGCTTGGAGAGGATGTCCAGCTAAGTTTATTGCCGGAGGCACTTGCTTTTACTGCACCAGGAACAGCGCCGTCATCTTCAATTTTATCATCTGGAACTAAAATTTTATTCCATTTTGGGTTATTTGGTATTAGCTGTCTCGGATCTGGATTTACCATCCAGCCGTTAGTTATTTCTTTTACGAAATCAGGATTCAAGATCAAGCCTGATTTGGAAAACTCAGCAGGTGTTGTCGGCAATGCAAGATATTTCTTTCCGCCTGCTTCAACGTATTTGCCATCCACCAAGCTATCATCGGTTTCACTCGGAACATATTTGGCATTGAATAAATCTGTTTCTACCAATCCAGCTTTGCTGCATGCTTCTGAAGGAAGCTTACCTGAAACTGCACAATAGGATCTCTTAACGATTCCTCCCGGCATTTTAAAGCGTTCCTTAGGATCCATCAAGTTTGGATCAGCATCATAGGCTGCATTGGCCAGCTTGCTCCAAATGCCCAAGTTACGGAGACTGTATGATTCACCGCCGCCATGCCTGCTTATGGCAGCTTTTAAATCTTCAGGAATGTCATAGCCTGTCCAGGTCCCCATCGTTACATTTGGATTCGTGGCGACAAACCATGAGTCATGCTGATCTTGGGAAGTCCCGGTTTTGCCTGCCCAATCAGTTGAGAACTTCAAGTGGCTAGGAACGGAAGCAGCGGTACCATATTTCAATACATCACGCATCATATCGAGCATTAAGTATGAGGTTTGCGGACTGAATACATCCACTGGCTTGCTTTCATGCTTGAAAATCGTCTTTCCATCCTTATCTGAGATGCTGTCAATCATATACGCATCGACAAATTGTCCCCCATTGGCAAACGTAGCGTATGCATTTACGTTTTCTTCAACTGAAATGCCGTAATGAATTCCCCCTAATGCCAAGGATCGATGTTGATAGTCTGATGGAATGACAGTAGTTACACCCATTTTCTCGAGGAAATGGGATGACGGATTATCCATTATGCTTACGAACGTTTTCATTGCCGGAACGTTATAGGATTTGGCCAGTGCATAACGGGCGGTCACGAGTCCCTTAAAGCTTGTTTCCACATAGTCATGAGGATATACTTCATTCGGCTTTTGAGGATTCAAAGCCAACCCGACATCAGGCAAAACTGCACCCGGGGCTGATTTGCCCAGTTCCATCGCTGGACCATAATCAACAAGCGGCTTCATCGTCGATCCATTTGATCGGTGGGATTGTGTTGCATGGTTAAGCTGTTCAGTCTTGAAATCTCTTCCTCCGACAAAGCTCAGGATTTTCCCTGTTTGGTTTTGTATAAGAATGGCGCCGACCTGCACAGGATTCGGTTTTTGCACCTTTTGTCCAGTTTCCTTATCTGTGATGGTTTCTGTCAGGGTCGGACCATATTGATCATAGCTGTCTTTTGCTTTCTGCATTGCATCATAAATATCTTTATTAATCGTTGTATGAATCTTATATCCATTTTGACGAAGGTTGCGGCTCGCCAATGTTTTATATTTATCTTTGAGTTCATTATCCTTTTTCAAATCTTCTTCGGTATATCCGTCTTTTTTGGCCAGTATTTTCGATATGATATCTGAAGCTCTGTCTTCAATTTCGAATGTCAGCCAAGGATATTTATCAATTAAACTTGGTTTTGAAGGAATAAAGTCTTTTACTATGTCATAATTCAATGCATCGTGATACTGTTTATCGGAAATGAATCCATTGTCGTTCATCCGCTTCAATACGATCTTCATCCGATCAAGGCCAGGCTTCAAACCATCCTCGCTTTTCAGCTTCCCTTGGTTGGTGAATGGGGTGTATCCATATGGGCTTTGGGGCAGACCGGCAATGAATGCGGCTTGTGGAAGGCTTAAGTCTTTTGCTTCCACACCAAAGATGCCTTTTGCAGCTGCTTGCGCTCCTGCGATATTGCGTCCGGAGGAATTTCTTCCGAATGGCGATACATTCAAGTAAGCTTCGAGGATTTCATCTTTATTAAAGAATTTTTCCAACCGAAGCGCCAATAAAATTTCCTTCGCTTTTCGTTCAAAGGAAACCTCGTTTGTGAGAATTTGGTTTTTTATTAATTGCTGTGTTAAGGTACTTCCACCTGTTTGAACCGAAGAGTTGGTGAATTCCTGAAACATGGCCCTGAAAATCGATTTTGGAACGACTCCGTGATGCTCATAAAAATATTGGTCTTCCGTTGCGACTATGGCCTTTTTTAAATATGGAGAAATGTTGTTGATGGAAACTTCTTCACGGTCAATATCAGATCTGAGCTTGCCAAGGTAAACGTTATTGGCAAAGTAAAGGTTGGAAGTTTCTTCATAATTGTAAATATCTTTTTTCATTTCGCTGTAAGAACGTACAGGCTCTTTTTTTACCAATGAGGCAAAATAGCCTGCCCCTACGCCGCCGGCGAAAAACGCTCCTGCCACGACAACGATGACGAAGATGAGCAGAAGGTTCCATAATACTCCGTATGTAATTCGTGCTCCTTTTTGCAGCCGGTTGTTTTGGATTTTATGATATAATGAGCTTATTTTTTCGTTGAATTGGCTCCATTTTTCTTTCATTTCATCATTCCCCCTAAAATCACAACCATTATAGCATATTATATGAAGAGATATGACAAAGTTCTCTATATTTCTTCATTTAGTTTGACAATATTTTTAAAATGTGATAAAAAAATTTTATCTGATAAAATTCAATAGTAGGCAATGACAGGTTAAAGTAGTCAGCTATCACTGCAGTTTAGAGAGTCGGTGGACGGTGCAAACCGATGCAAATAGATTGATGAATTACAACTTAGAGCTTTTGCTGTGAAAACGAAAGTAGCAGCAAACGGATATTCCGTTATCGAATTCAAGTGAAGAATCATTTGATTCTTAAGTTGGGTGGTACCGCGCTTCAAGCGTCCCTGCATTTTCAGGGATGCTTTTTTTATTGGATGAATCAAGAGGATTCAATCTACCGAAGGAGGAATAAGGATGGAATTATTGAATGATTTAGCATGGAGAGGAATCGTTTATCAACAGACGGATGAAGAAGGGCTAAAAGAATTATTGAACAGTGAAAAAATTTCGATTTACTGTGGGGTCGATCCCACTGCAGATAGTATGCACATCGGTCATTTGCTTCCATTTTTAACATTGAGAAGGTTCCAGGAGCATGGACACCGTCCGATAGTTCTGGTTGGAGGGGCAACCGGTTTGATTGGAGATCCAAGCGGTAAAAGCGAAGAGAGGCAGCTCCAAACGTTGGAAACGGTCCAGCATAATGCAAACTGCATCAAAGGTCAGATGGAGAGCATCTTTGATTTCACTGGTTCAAACGGAGCTCAAATGGTCAACAACTACGATTGGATCGGTTCCATTGATATGGTTACATTCCTGCGTGATTTCGGGAAGCATATCGGCATCAATTACATGCTGGCAAAGGATACGATTGCTTCCAGGCTGGAAACAGGCATTTCGTTTACGGAATTCACTTATACCATTTTGCAGGCAATGGACTTTAATCATTTGTATGAGCATTACAACTGTAAGCTGCAAATCGGAGGAAGTGACCAGTGGGGGAATATCACGACAGGTCTTGAATTGATCCGCAAAAATCAAGGAAGCGAAGCGAAAGCATTTGGCCTCACGATTCCATTGGTGACAAAAGCGGATGGGTCCAAATTCGGAAAGACGGAGGGTGGAGCGATTTGGCTCGATCCGGAAAAGACCTCTCCTTATGAGTTCTACCAGTTTTGGATTAATACCGCCGATGCAGATGTTATCAAATATCTCAAATATTTTACGTTCCTTTCGAAAGAGGATCTTGAAGCGCTGGAGCAATCTGTTGAAAATGAGCCGCACTTAAGAAAAGCCCAGAAGACCTTGGCTGAATCCATGACGCGTTTGATCCATGGTGAGGAAGCATTGGAGCAGGCGATCAAAATTACGGAAGCACTGTTCAGCGGGGACGTAAAAACATTGAGTGCCGCAGAGATTGCTGAAGGATTCAAGGATGTTCCGTCATTTGAACAAAACAAAGATGAGGATATCACACTCGTTGAATTATTGGTCAATGCCAAAATATCATCCTCTAAGCGTCAGGCAAGGGAAGACATTCAAAATGGGGCTGTTTATCTTAACGGCGAGCGCCTGACGGATGTGAATCATACCCTATCAGAAGATGATCGTTTGGAAGGGAAATTCACCATCATCCGAAGAGGTAAGAAAAAGTACTACTTGATTCGTTATGTTTAATGTGAATGATAGCTATTTTTGGAACTATAGTTGTTTTCAGCAGCTAGTTTGAAACTAATTCATCCTAAGGTGTTGTTGATTGGAGTGGAAGGTGCGAGACTCCGGAGGGAACAGCGGGGCAGGATAAGACCCCGCAGCGGAGCGAGGAGGAGAAAGGAGGAAGTTCGATTAAGTTCGGCACGTCGTGTGCCAACATCGAACGACCTCACCTCGTGTGAGGCCCCTCGGAAAGTGAGCATCCTGCAGTGGAAATCAACCTTACACAAACTTTACGAAAAGAGTTAAAAACAAAGAGTCCGTCCCAGACCGGGATGGACTCTTTGTTGTGAAAAACTTTAATAAAAAGGCTCTTTCCTCAAACATTGTTGCTCTAATAAAGTATGATTGTTTAAGCAAAGCTTCAGCTTCAAAATAGCGTATATAGGGAGAAAAGAGCTGGAATTAAAATAATCGTTTGATCGCTTTTTTGAATGGAGGCATATCCACTTTTCCTTTTTCAAAGAATTCCTGGATTAAGTATTCAGTGTAGTGAATAGCCTGGTCGTATGTGATTTTCCCTGGCAGCGGAGGCTGCAGCTCCGTAACGACATCGAGGATTACCGGTTTGGAAGAAAGTGCGGCTTTTTTCATCGCAGCTTCCAATTGATCTGGGTCTTCTACACGGTATCCTTCCCCTCCGCAGGCTTCGGCAAATTTGGCAAAATCGAGCTGGCCCAATCCTGTTTCATAGTTGCGATGGCCTTTAACCTGCTGCTCATATTCGATCATTCCGATCTTGCTGTTGTTAAGGACTATCGCGATGATAGGCAAGTTATATTTAACCGCAGTGACAAAGTCATGCATGACCATGGTGAAGCCCCCATCGCCGCTTACCGTGACGACTTGCTTATCAGGGTATGCGATTTTACCTGCAATCGCCCCAGGCAAGCCGCATCCCATTGTAGCCAGATAGCCTGATACAATCATTTTTTGATTGGTCAGGTTCAGGAAGCGGGAGGCCCATACGGTCACGTTGCCGACATCAACAGAAAGGATGGCATCATCTTGCAGGACTTTTTGCAGTTCGACCATCACTTGAGAGCCCCTGATGTGATCGGTTTTTTCATGGGCATCTTTTTCCAGGTCTGCTCTCCATTCCTCCATTTGTTTTTGTGCCTTTTCCAAATATGATGTATCCGAGGAGTAATGTGCCTTTTCATTCAGCCAGGAAAGTATCTTTTTTGAATCGCCTGCAAGGCCAATCGAAATGGGGTATCTTTTCCCAATCTTACGAGGATCGATATCGATTTGAATCGCCTTTGCATCCTTCGGCAGGAACTGCCTGTAAGGGAATGATGTTCCAATCATGATCAGCAGGTCGGTATCCTTCATGGCGTGATATGCCGGTCGGGTTCCGATTTGCCCAAGGTGACCGAGGCAGTAAGGATGTTCATCAGGGATGACACCTTTCCCCAATAAGCTGATGATGATCGGGGACCCTATCTTTTCAGCAAACGAGAGAAGTTCATCCCTGGCGCCCTTCGCGCCCTTTCCAGCAAGTATAATGGGCTTTTTCGCGTTGTTGATGAGATTTTGGGCTTCTTCCAGTTGCTGGACAGAAGGGAATATTTCCTGTTCCACCTTCACTGATGATGTTAGCGGCTCTTTTGTTTTGTAGGGTTGAGCAGATAAGTCATCAGGGATGATCAATACGCTGACACCTTTTTCAGTATAGGCAGCCCGGATCGCCTGATTCAATAAATCCGGAAGCTGGTGCTCAGATTGAACCCGTTTACTGAATACGGCCACGTCTGAGAAAAGTCTTTCCAAATGCACTTCCTGGAACGCATCCGTTCCGACTTCATCGCTCGTTACCTGGCCGACAAGTGCCAATACGGGTGCTCCGTCTTCTTTAGCATCATAGAGACCATTCAGGAGGTGGATTGCCCCAGGACCTGCAATGGATAAGCAAACACCAAGCTTTCCTGTTAATTTGCCATAGGCTCCTGCAGCAAGTGCTGCGGTTTCTTCGTGGCGTACTTGGATGAAACGAATTTCTTCTTGTTTTTTTCGTAAATCGTCCATCAATTCATTAATGGAATCCCCTGGGAGACCGTAAATGTGGTCGATGCCCCAGTCTATCATGATATCTGTCAATACTTCACCGGTTCTTTTTTCAAACAAATTATATCACCTCTTTTAATAACATAACCGTTTTAGGGGTGATAAAAACTCATTCTTGGCTTACACATAAAAAAAAATGCCCTTGTAGACCAAAGTGACCGAGAAGTTGTCTTTTTATCATATACCATGGTTAGTCCTTTCCCCTGCTAGTTCAATAAGCAACTATTTGCAAAAAAAAGGATGTGCTTGAATGATATAGAATACTTTTATTTAGTTGAAAAAATTAGGGGGAGGTTTATGATTTATAACGAGATAGTTAAAATCGGGGATGCATACATACTTCCATTAGTATCAGAGTTGTACGGGTTGGAAGGTTATGAAATCAATCCGGTTAAGGCACATATTGGAGGGCGCAATGTCGTTTATACCTGTGAAAAAGAAGGCACCGACGCTAAAATACTCAGAATCTCCTTCTTAAATGACAGAATCCGGGAAGATTTTCAGGGTGAAGTGGAGTATATCAGGTATTTATTCGAACATGGCGGAAGTGTTTCGGATGTAGTCAACTCTCGGAAGGGGAATTTGCTGGAAGAGTTAACCCATAATAATCATACTTTTTTTATCTGCATGTTTAAAAAGGCTAAAGGAAAAATGCTTGTGGAAAATAATTATAGGTACCGAGAAGGAATTCCAATTACCGAATACTATTATAATTGCGGTAAAACCTTAGGGAAAATGCACCAATTATCAAAAGGATACACTCCTATCCATAGTCGGTATAGTTTTTTTGATAAATACACTGCTGAATATATCGAGAAACTGATACCCGGTTCATTACCACTTCTGAAGGAGAAGATGTTTGACCTCCTTGAAACCTTAAAAGGATTGGACAGGAATAGTGAATCTTTCGGTATGGTCCATTTTGATTACAACGACGGGAATTATTCAATAGATTTTGATACCGGGCAAATTACCGTATATGATTTTGATAATTCATGTTATTTTTGGTATATGTTTGATCTGGCAGGTCACTGGACGCACGGAGTTGGCTGGATACAATTTGAACCAGATGCTGGTAAACGGAAAATGTTCATGGATAATTATTTTGAAACAGTTCTCAAGGGGTATAAATCCGAGACCGGTATCGAAAATTCGATGTTGGATAAATTGCCCTTATTTATCCAAGTAACCATTCTGGAAGGTATTGTAGATGCATTTGAGGTGTTACGGCACAATGGTGAAAAACCAGAGTGTGATGAGGAGTTGTCGTATCTCATAAAATGCTTAGAGGACGATATTCCGTATAAAGGTTTTTTCCATGAAATTTACTCGTGTGAAGACCCATTTAAATATGAGAAACGAAATGTTTAGTCTTTTGCAGCAGCCTTTTGTTTTGATGATATTGTGAAAATATGTACTTCAACAAACAGGGTGCGTCAGTGAAAGGTGACATAAAACGGAAAAAGGTTCGAATTAATAGTTCGAGTCTTTTTTAATTGCTAATATAAAAAAACCTGCCATGGAATGGCAGGTTCTTGAATCCATGAAAGATTAACGAGAGTAGAACTCAACGATTAATGCTTCATTGATTTCAGCTGGAAGTTCAGAACGTTCTGGTAAACGAGTGAAAGTTCCTTCTAATTTTTCAGCATCGAAAGTTAAATATTCAGGTACGAAGCTGTTAACTTCCATTGCTTCCTTGATGATATCAAAGTTGCGTGATTTTTCGCGTACGCCGATTGTTTGACCAGCTTGTACACGGAATGATGGGATATCCACACGGCTGCCGTTGACAGTGATGTGGCCATGGTTTACAAGTTGGCGAGCTTGACGGCGAGTACGAGCTAAACCTAAACGGTATACTACGTTGTCAAGACGGGATTCAAGTAATACCATGAAGTTTTCACCATGTTTACCTTGCATTTTACCAGCGCTATCAAATAAATTACGGAATTGACGCTCAGTCACGCCATACATATGACGAAGCTTTTGCTTTTCTTGAAGCTGCAATCCGTATTCAGAGATTTTTTTACGTTGGTTAGGACCATGTGGGCCTGGAGCGTATGGACGCTTTTCTAATTCTTTTCCAGTTCCGCTTAGAGAGATTCCAAGACGACGGGAAATTTTCCAGCTTGGACCAGTATATCGAGCCATAAGAGACTCCTCCTTATGTTTTTATTTTGTTGTAAAATAAAAACAGGTACAATCAACAATTATGCCCATTTTATTTTCATGCATCATCGCCCTAGCAGCAGCGGGTTACGCGATGCACCTCGTTTGTGAGGAATAAAATGAAAGAACATAAAGGTGTGTACTGAAGCTGCATTATTTTACACAAAGAATATTATATGATTTTCATGGCACTAAGTCAATAGAAGTTTCACAGACTGTTGACAAACGCTCGCATTCATCGTTGCTCGATCCCTGAAGAATATTAGAATTTATCTACAACTTACACAATAAAAAATTTCACACGGTGAATGGCAAATTGAAATAATAATCATAGGAAAAAAGTCTCGTTTATGGTATAATTTTTGCATCTAAGTGAGAACGTCGGAAAGTGTTTTGACGACAAAGCAAGGACATAGGTGATGGCGATGATTAATAATGATCACATACATACAATGGAGTTTAAGTCACAGCTATATGATTTATTGGACTGCGTCGATGAAAGAAATGATGCTTGGAAGATAATCGGCAAGTGGCTGGAGCTTCTAGGCAAATCATATGGATTCAAGAGATTGGCCTTTTATTTGATAGATCCGGTGGAAGAAGATTCCTTAATCTTGAAAAAGGTCTTTAATGTTGAGGGAGAATTGCCTGTACGCTTTCGACTTTCAGCCGACTTGTGGTCAGAGAGCTCGCAAAACGGCAATGATTTTGTGTGCACTGAGGATTTTCCTTGTGGACATTCGATTAAGACAATGTTCAACAGTGCTTTTTTATTGAAAAATATAAATGATCAAAACGCGATCGTTTTCCTGAAAAGTGCTAAGGAATTTCAAGTGAATCAAGAGAAATACCGCAGAATGATTTCCGAGAGCCAACGATTTCTTGATCGGCTGTTTAGCCATTTCCAAATTATGAATAAAGAAAGACAATACAAAGAACTTTTTCGGGTTACAGAAAAATTCCACTCTACCATGGATATCGATAGTGTTTTATCCGAAATCATCCATACATTGAAAAGAGTCTTCCCAGCCTATGAATACTACTTAATGCTGTCCAATGACGATGAACGGAAAGTAGATCTGCCTATCAAGGATTTGGAGTATGATTCAGAAAACGCTGTAGCCATGCAGTCGTATGTGAATGGATCGGTGCAGATCGAAGATTCCTGCAAGGAAAGAAGAACCATCCTTTATGCCCCATTAAGAGGGAAGCAAGGTGTATATGGAGTTTTACAAGTTCTTGCACCTTCATCTCTTATTTTTCCTGATGGCCAGGTAGAATTTATCACATTGCTGGCAAATACGGCCGGGAGCGCCCTTGAAAACGCCAAACTATATCAGCAGTCCAAGCGGCTGATATCGGATTTGCAATTGATCAACGACACTTCACATAAGTTGAACTCCAGCCTTCGCTTAACCGACACAATTGAATTTCTTAAAAATCAAATCGAACGATATTTTCGAACTTCCGAAATTGGCTTTATCATGCTGGGAGTCAATGAGCAGGTAAAGACAATGGATGGAAGCAGCGGCTTTTTCTTGACTGCTGCAGGTGAAAAGTATATAGAATTCGTAAGAAAGAAGATTCAAAAAGAGAAGGATTCATTATTCATCGGGGATTTAAATAATAGCGATGATGATGTTGAATATGAATATTGTTCATTGATGGCGATTCCAATGGTGCATAGCAATGTAATGATCGGATTTTGCATCGTCCTCCACCATTCACCGTATGCATTCACATTTGAAATGTATAAGCTATTCCAATCATTGATACACCACTCGACATTGGCCTTATCCAACTCCATGCTCAGAGAAGAGTTGGAGCGCATGGTGATCACAGATTACTTGACACAGTTGTACGCAAGGAATTATTTGGACAGTGCCATTGAAAACTCGATGGAGCATGAACATGAAGGAACATTCATTTTGGTGGACATTGACAACTTTAAAAAGATCAATGATACATATGGACACCAAACAGGGGACAGCGTAATCATTCAAGTGGCAAAGCTGATCCAGCAAAATATCCGTTCCACCGATGTCGGGGCAAGATGGGGCGGCGAAGAGCTGGCGATCTATCTCCCGGGAGCATCTTTGAAAGTGGGCTATAGTGTGGCTGACAGATTGGTCAAGACGGTCCAAAAACGCACTAAACCATCTGTGACCGTTTCCTGTGGAGTTTCTTATTGGAACAAGGAAAAAACTGATCAAGTGGAGCAGTTGATTAAAAGGGCGGACCGAGCACTTTATATCGCAAAGAATAATGGGAAAAATAAAGTGGTCATCCACGAAAGAGATTATAGAATGCTGGTTTAATTGGAATGGTGTGATCTGCCATTCTTTTTTTATGGCGCCCTTTCCAATTCAGCCTAAATATCATATTCTAGTAGTAGAGCAATATCTCATCAAAATTTTTGTAAGCGCTTTCTAGGAGGATGGATATGGGAAAAGACACACGATTTGAAACAGAAGTGATTCATAGCGGCTATGATTCTAGTGAATTCAAAGGAAGCTTGGCTCCACCTATTTTTCAGACATCTACTTTTGTATTTGATCAAGCAAAACAAGGTGAAAATAGATTCAGTGGTGAAGAGGAAGGATTCATTTATTCCAGACTTGGCAACCCGACCGTTAAAATGCTTGAAGACCGTATGGCAGTCTTGGAAAAAGGGGAAGCTGCTCTTGCATTTTCATCTGGAATGGCAGCTGTGTCAGCAACGTTATTTGCGCTGACCAAAACGGGAGACCATATAATCTGCTCACAAGGCGTTTATGGATGCACATTCGGGCTCCTTGAGATGATGCAGAAAAAATTCAATATCGAACATGAATTTCTATCGATGTCATCTCCAGAAGAATTGGAAAAGGCAATCAGGCCGGAAACAACATGCATATACATTGAAACACCAATAAATCCAACGATGCAGCTGATTGACCTGGAAATGGTGGCTGGTGTCGCGCAGCGAAAAGGAATCACGGTTGTCGTCGACAACACATTTTGTTCGCCATATTTGCAAAGACCGCTTGAATTGGGGTGTGATATCGTCATTCACAGCGCGACGAAATATTTATGCGGACATGGAGATGTGATTGCGGGTATTGTAGTGGGCAAGAAGGATTGGATCAAGGAAGTATCCATGACCACCCAAAAAGACATAGGGGGAGTATTATCGCCTTTCGATGCATGGCTTCTGCTCAGGGGGGTAAAGACTCTTCCTGTAAGGCTGGATAGACACTGTCAGTCTGCCGCGCAGATAGCCGAAAAGCTTGCTGCACATCCTGGAGTGGAACAAGTATATTATCCTGGAGATCATAAACATCCAAACTATGGAATCATGAAAAAACAGATGACTCAAGGCGGAGGGCTTATCTCCTTTACCATTAAAGGCTCAAAAGAGGATGCCCAGAAATTCATGGATAATTTGAGGTTGATTAAAATAGCCGTAAGTCTCGGAGATGCCGAAACACTGATCCAGCACCCTGCCACAATGACGCATGCGGTCGTCCCGGAAGAATCGAGAAAAAAAATGGGGATATCCGATCAGCTCCTTCGACTGTCAGTCGGATTGGAGGCATGGGAAGACCTTTGGGATGACCTGGCGACAGCATTATCCACATTGTAAATCTAAAAAGAGACTGCTATTTCAAAAATTGTTGTAAATCATTCATCCAAGGTGCGATACTCCGGAGGACTTACCGCCCGCCCCTCGGAAAGGGAGTATCCTTTCCGGAAATCAACCTTACTAAATCTTGCTTAAAAGCAAATAGTTTTTAGAAAGAGCCAAGAAAATAGACAAAAGGGATCGTGAAGTAATTTACTTCCATCCTTTTTGTCTATGAAGTAAGAGAGTCTCTCCTTTAGGATGGAGAGACTCTCTTACTTAAATGGCTACGGATAAAATCGAAACAAATTCCTCCAGATGTTTCTGATCCAATTCATCAAATCGGTTCAATTCGGGGCTGTCGATATCCAAGACGCCTATCAACCGGCCATCCTTGACCAAGGGGACGACGATTTCCGATTTGCTTGCTGCATCGCAGGCGATATGCCCAGGGAATGCATGAACATCAGCAACAAGGAGTGTTTCCCGATTCGCCGCAGATGTACCGCACACGCCTCTGCCTAAAGGAATCCTTACACAAGCTGGAAGACCCTGAAACGGTCCTAATACTAGTTGCTCTTCATCCAATAGATAAAAGCCGACCCAATTAATTCTATCAAGGAATTGATTTAATAGGGCGCTTGCGTTGCTCAAATTGGCGATTTGATTTGGTTCGCCCTCAATCAGCGCTTTTAGCTGTTTTTTAACCAAGTTGTATTGATCCTCTCTTTTGCCTTCATATCCTTCGACTTGAAACATGATATTACCTCATTTCTCTTCAATATATGCTAAAAAAACCTTTTTTTATAAAGATATTGTCGATATATTTTAACAGGAATACGTCTAGAAAAATAGAATTTTTTCATAAAGCTGCTTCGAAAAGATTGTTGATTTTTGCAATGATTTTTTTCGAAAGGCCAGTTCTCTCAATGTTTGTTGTGTTTTTAACAGTTTTCTCATTTTTTGATGTTGTCGGAGAGGGAGGTGCGAAACTCCGAAGGCCTCACCGCCTGCAACTAGTGAGCATCCTCCCTCTCCCATCAATCTTGCTTCCCCTTTGGCCAACGCCGATTGTGCTTTATGAATTAAAAATCGTAAAAGGAGAATCCGACTATGAAGCATGCTACTTCAACAAAAGAATCAATAATGGAATCAGCGATTTATCTATTCAACACAAAAGGCTTTGATGGTGTGTCGATTAGGGATATTGCTAAGAGGGCCAGAATTAATCCTGCTAATATTGCTTATTATTTTCGTAATAAACAAGGGCTGCTCGAAGCTTGTTTAATAAAATTTTTTGAATCCTATTTAGCTTTCTTTGAGGAAGAAGCCAGTAATCTCATGTATGATTCTCCAGTCAATTGCCTCAACCGCGCCGTGAAAAATGTGCTGCAGTTCCAATCCCGACATCATTTATTGACAAGGTTTGTATGGCGGGAAGTATCATTGGACTCTCAGGTCGTCAGGGAAATCACTTCTTCTTATTTAATGAAAGAAAGATACTTCCTTAAGGAGATCATTGATGCAGGTGTAAAAAAAGAAGAGTTCAATCAGTACACCTCAAGCTATTTGATCATCCAATTGAAGGGCATGATCAATATGCCATATTTAAATAGTCAATATTTAAGGGAGGTATGGAACATCTACCCTCAAGAAGTCTATTTTGCAGAAAAATATTATCAAATTATCGAAATCTGGATTAGAGGTATACTGGTTAATAATACGATTCCATCTCCTCCTGAGATCGTTTGCCAATGACAGTTTCTACGTGATGATATGCTCCATCAAGTCTGTTCTTCCTTGATTTAAATCGGCCGCTTGATGTGCGTCAGATCCATAGATAAGCGGGATGCCCATTTTAGCAGCCTCTTCTGCAATCCATTTATTTGGATAGCTTTCTTGGCAAAATGGTTTTACAATTCCTGCACCGTTATAATCCAATTGATAACGGTGCTTTTTTATTTCTCTGAGAATGTTGTCGATCAGTTTGTGATTCACATTCTTGGCAGGGAATTTTTTTTGGAACTTTTGCGCGAGTGTCATATGTCCGATCCGGATCGGCTTCCACTTGCCTAAATCGGACATGATGGAAAGGTGTATGGTATTGTAATAAGTGTCATAAATCGCTTCGGCCGATCCAAAAACTTCGACCATCGTACTGAAAAATTCCGGGCTATAGTCGACACAATACCAATCGTTTTCATGTTTGAGAAAATGAACAGATAGAATGCTGTCATCCAAAAATGGCCCATATTCATTAAGAAGCTTCTCCGTTTCATTTTCAAAGCCCTCGATGAAATCGACCTCCAGGCCAGTACGGATGAAAAGATCCTTTTTATACTCTTCCTTGAGAGAATCAAGTTCTTTTAAATATTTTTCTAATTTCCCCTTATCCATGCCGCTGTCCTTCGTTGGGGTAGTATCGATAAAAGAATCGGGAAGGGGTGCATGCTCAGTGAAGCTGATATCTTTATATCCAAGTTCGATTGCCCTCTCAATATATTTTTTAAAAGCATCATTCGTCCCATGCGGACAATAGGGTGAATGAATATGCCCATCTCTTAACATCGAATCCCCCTCACTTTTAATGAAATTATTCTTTATATTATAATAGTAAAATAGAGATTTAATTGAATCAAATATGAGTATCTTGGCATATATCAGGTTTTTTGGAATGAAAATACAAAAAAAATCAAAATAATAGTCAAAAATTGTCGTTTACATGGTATCATTAAAGCATTAAGATGCAATAAATATATTTGTTTATATAAATACGGTTATGGCTTAATTGAGATGGACAGGGGGCTTACGATGGAATTTGTCATCGGTGCATTAATCTTATTGGTTATATTATTTTTTTATGGATATTTTACAAAGAAAAATCATTTTAAAGAAATCGATCGATTGGAAGAATGGAAAATCGATATAATGAACCGTCCGATTCTTGAAGAAATGTCCAAAGTCAAACAATTGAATATGACCGGGCAAACAGAAGAAATGTTTGAGCGCTGGAGACAAAGCTGGGATGAAATTGTAGCCATTCAGCTGCCAGACGTCGAAGAACTACTATTTGATGCAGAAGAGTACGCAGATAAATATCGATTCAAGAAATCAAAAGAAGTGCAAAATCAAATCGACTCAAGCTTGAAGTCCACCGAAGAACAAATCGACACGATTCTTGCAGAATTAAAAGAACTGGTCGGCAGTGAAGAAAAAAACAGGACCGAGATTACCGAGCTGCAAGAATCTTATCGGCATGTAAAAAAACAAATGCTGGCCCATCGGCACGTATTTGGCATCGCGGCATCCGCACTGGAGAAACAGTTGGAGCAAATTGGTTCACAGTTTTCGAATTTTGAACTATTGACTGAGAATGGCGATTATTTAGATGCAAGGGAAGTGCTCTTATCCATTAGGAATGAGATCGACGGATTGAATGAAAAAATGGTAAGAATCCCAGATCTGATTACTGAATGTCAAACGCTGCTCCCTTCTCAATTGGACGAGCTTACTGATGGATACAGAGAGATGGAGTCAACTGGCTATCACCTTGATCATATTGCTTTCACCAAAGAAATTGATCGGATGAAGGAAGAGTTGAAGACATACATAGACTTTGTCCAAAAAGCAGAACTTGATGATGTGACAAAGGGTCTTGCAGAGATGAAAGAACGTATCGAAGGGTTATATGATGCACTTGAAAACGAGGTGCATTCCAAACATTTCCTCATTCAAAATGACACGAAAACAAAGACGATGCTCGATGAACTTGAGGAAGCACACCAAGTTCTCAGGAATGAAACGGAGTTTGTCCAACAAAGCTATCACTTAGTCGAGGAAGAGCTGAATGTTCCAAAAGGATTGGAAAAGAGAATTTACCAGTTGATCAATAAATATGATCATTTTGAAATTAAATCGGCTGAGAATGCTGCAGCACACTCCATGATGAAGGAAGAATTGCAGGACATCCGCGAAGAACTTGAAATGTTGCAGAAGGAACAAAAGGATTTCTCGGATTACTTGCAAAATCTGAGAAAAGATGAAATTACTGCACGTGAAACTGTGACGGATTTGAGAAAAAAGATATCCGAAGCAAGCCGGCAAATTTCAAAGAGCAATATTCCCGGCCTTCCATCTGATTATCTCTCATTATTAGAGCAGTCGGAGGATCATATACAGGATGTCATCAAGAGCTTGAATGAAAAACCATTGAATATTAAATCTGTTCAAGAACATTTGTATATTGCTTCTGACACCGTCCAGCATTTTTACGATAAAACCATGGAATTGATTGAAAACGTCATGCTGGCTGAAAAAGTTATTCAATATGGAAACCGATTTAGAAGCAGATATTCATTCGCTGAAGAACGATTAAGAACGGCTGAAGACGCGTTCAGAAGCTATGAATACCGCGCGGCATTAGAACAGGCCGCAACAACAATCGAAGAAATCGAACCGGGTTCGCTGAAAAAAATCGAAGAATCGATCAAGCAAGAACTCGAAAATTAACAAAAGGATGGAGCTATTAAGCCCCATCCTTTTTTATTTGTGGGTTGAGACCTGTTGTCTCGATCCACTTCTCTATTATTTCGACTGTATTAATAATATTAATTAATGGCCAAAGGTTCAGTAAGGTTAATTTACGCTGAAATTAACCAACCACAAAGTTGAAAGATTTATACTCTGCCCTGCATTGTCTTGATGGAACCCTAGTGATGAAAAACACTGAGTTATGGAACCCTAGTGATGAAAAACACTGAGTTGATTAGAGCGGAAGGCACTTGACTCCAGTGGGATAAAGAGGGAAGCGGGAGACCCTGCAGGCGAAGCCGAGGAGGCTCCCGTCCCTCCAAGCGGAAAGCAAGTGCCTTCAACGGAATGGACCATTACAACGTTTGTATAAACTGAAAGAGGCTGGAGCTACAAAGCCCCAGCCTCTTTATTGGTCTTTGGATATTAATGAGTCGTGTTTACCGAATTCCTGACTTGCCCTAATTGTACTGCGATAATATAACCGACGATTGCCCCAGCTAGTGCAGGGATGATCCAGCCTATCCCTTCATTGAACAGGGGAAGTCCGGATAATGCCTCCGTAATGGAGGAAACATCCACATGCGCCGTTTTCAGACCGTCGATTAAACTGACCACCCCTGTAGGAATCAAAGCCCCGATATAAACGGCCCGATAACCGTGGAACTTATTGTGAAGAAACGACAGGATGATCAGTACGATGGCTAATGGATATACGACAATCAATACCGGCAAAGAGACATTGATTAATTGTGTAAGACCGATGTTGGATATAATCATACTGAAAACAGAGAAAATGATTACATATTTCGAATAAGAAATGGATGGGACAATTTTTGTGAAAAATTTTGCACATGACGAAACGAGCCCGACAGATGTTGTAATACAAGCAAAAGTAATGGCCAAACCTAAAATGATTGTCCCTCCTGCCCCATATAGATAGGAAGCTGCCGCTGATAAGAGCGCTCCTCCATTATCCTGCGAGCCGATGGCGCTTGTACTGGTTGCGCCAATGAAGGCAAGTGAAAGATACACAAGGGCAAGACCGGCTGCTGCAATGAGTCCGGCAGTGATGCAAGTTCTTGTCAATACGGATTTATTGGTGATTCCCTTTTCCTTGACAGAGGAAATGACCACAATTCCAAAAACAAGGGCAGCAATAGTATCCATTGTTAAATATCCATCAATGAATCCTTTAAAAAATGGTCCGTTTTTATATGGTCCCTGAGGTAGCATCGGCTTCCCCATTGGTGTGATGAAGCTTTTGATCACCAGTACAGCCAAAATAATGATGAGGGCTGGAGTCAAGAACTTTCCAATGCGATCGACCAATTTAGAAGGATTCATGGAAAGCCAAGCCGTCAAAGCAAAGAAGATGAGCGAAAAGATGAACAACGGCCATCCATTGGCCGCAATGTCAGTTGGCAAAAATGGCATAACCCCGATTTCAAATGAAACGGTGCCTGTTCTTGGAATGCCGAAAAATGGACCGATTGCTAAATACATAACAGTTGTAAAAATGAGCCCGAATAAAGGATGCACCCTGCTGGACAGAGTCTGCAAATCCCCTCCTGTCCGTGCAATCGCTATGACGCCAAGGAGTGGCAAACCGACACCTGTGATCAAAAATCCCGATATTCCTACCCAAACATTCTGACCTGCTTGTTGACCGAGAAAAGGAGGAAAGATCATATTTCCTGCTCCTAAAAATAAGGCAAAGAGCATCAGGCCGATTGTCATGATTTCTCTTGATGATAGCGCTTTCTTGTCCAATCAGATCCCTCCTGAATATTTTAATTATTGTGGAATTTTAATAAAAACAAAGTAATAGTAACACAGGTTCCACAAAAAATGTCGAAATTTAAAAAAGTCTAAACTTTCAATATATTAGAATAACTTTAGGGCGTTAATGCTGAACATGGAAAAAGGATGAAAAATCAATGTTTTGACTATTTTCTTTTTGATGGATATTTCCTGAATTTATATTTAAAGAAGTAAGATATCAAGAAAAAATTTTAAAGTGTCCGCATTCGGTGGGAATTTTTTTCTTGTAATAGTTATGGTAACATTAAATGTTGGTTAAGGAATTTACGTTTGAAGGTGTAAATAATGATTTATTTTGATAATAGTGCAACTACTAAGCCTTATGATGAAGTTTTGGATGCTTTTGTTAAGGTTTCCCGTGAATATTATGGGAATCCATCTTCATTGCATGCTTTAGGGGTGAAGGCAGAGCAACTTTTGAACCAGGCCAGGGGGCAGGTCGCAGACATACTGAAGGTCGATCCGCAGGAAATTTACTTTACTTCTGGAGGGACAGAGAGCAACAACCTAGCCATCAAAGGTGCGGCAAAACAATATCAAACACGTGGCAGACATATCATCACAACGCAAATCGAACATCCTTCTGTCCTGCAGGCTTGTGAAGATCTTTCAAAGGAAGGTTATGAAATCACCTATCTTCCAGTCAATAAAGCAGGCGTCGTTCAAATTGATGATCTCAAAAAAGCTGTTCGCGATGATACAATCTTGGTTACCATCATGCATGTAAATAATGAAGTGGGTTCGATTCAGCCCGTTCAAGAAATTGGACAATGGCTTGCTCAACATACAAATATCATATTTCATGTGGATCATGTTCAAGGGTGTACCAAAGTGCCACTTTCCTTAGACGGTGCCATGGTGGATCTTTGTACCATCTCTTCTCATAAGTTTCACGGATTAAAAGGAACTGGTGCATTATTCATCCGAAAAGGCATCCAGCTGTCACCTTTATTTTCCGGAGGGAATCAAGAATGGAAACTGCGTAGCGGTACTGAAAATACAGCGGGAATCGTTGCAATGGCCAAGGCGCTGAGAATGAGTGAGGAGCATCGCAGACGATCGACTGCAAAAATTATGGAGGTAAAAGACTATCTTATCCATGGATTAAGTGAAATGGAAGGCGTCTCGATAAACACAATTTCAGATCTTTCAGCACCTCATATTGTCAATTTTTCACACAGGGGTATGAAAGGAGAGGTCCTTGTTCATGCCTTGGAACAATCGGGGATTTACGTTTCCACAACCAGTGCATGTTCATCGAAGAAAAAGGCCCTCAGCAAAACATTATTGGCAATGGGTGTGAAAAAGGATGACGCAGAAGGATCAATCCGGATCAGCCTTTCTTTTGATAATACGTTGTCAGAAGCAGCAACTTTCATCCAAGAATATCGGAATACTGCTTCCAAGTTAAATAAAGTGATAAGGAGATCGAAATGAATTACGAACGCATATTAATCAGATATGGTGAAATATCTACAAAAGGCAGGAATCGCAATCGATTCATTGATAAGTTAAAGTCCAATATCATCAACTCATTGAAGGATTATCCACAGGTCCGTGTACAAGGGACGCGTGATCGAATGTTTTTAATGTTGAATGGGGCTCCGAGTGAAGCAGTTTGTTCAAAACTATCGAAAATTTTCGGCATTCAGTCCTTCAGTCCGACAATAAAAGTGGATAAGAATTTGAACGATATAAGGGATGCTGCTTTGAGCTTAGTGAACAAATTATACTTACCTGGTAAAACGTTTAAAGTTTCGGCGAGGAGAGCTGACAAGACATTTGAACTTGATACCCACGAGCTGAATCATGAAGTTGGCGGTTTTATATTGAAAAATGTTGAAGGCATTAAAGTGGATGTTAAAAATCCAGATATTAATTTGATTGTGGAAATCAGAAAAGAGGGCGCATACTTATCTTCAGAGGTCATTCAAGGAACCGGAGGGATGCCGGTTGGCTCCAGCGGTAAGTCTATGCTGATGCTTTCAGGCGGAATCGACAGTCCTGTAGCAGGGTATCTTTCCATGAAGCGCGGCGTGGAAATCGAAGCTGTGCATTTTTACAGTCCTCCATTTACGAGTGAACGAGCCAAGCAAAAGGTTCTTGATCTTTCCGAAAAATTAGCTGCATTCAGCGGAAGTGTAAAGGTCCACGTTGTTCCGTTCACAGAAATTCAACAAACGATCCATCAACAGGTTCCTGAGAATTATACGATGACTTCAACCCGCAGATTGATGCTTCGGTTAGCAGAAGAATTAAGGAAGAAAAATGAGGGATTTGCGATCATTACTGGAGAAAGTCTAGGACAAGTAGCCAGTCAGACATTGGAAAGCATGCTGGCCATCAACGAAGTGACAAGCACGCCGGTTTTAAGGCCATTGATTTCTATGGATAAGCTTGAGATCATTGATATTGCCAAGGACATTGATACGCATGAAATTTCCAATTTGCCGTACGAAGATTGCTGTACGATTTTTACACCGGCATCGCCCAAAACGAAGCCTAAATTGGAAAAAGTGCAATATTATGAAAGCTTCGTCGATTTCGCACCACTTATCGAAAAAGCGATTGATGGAACTGAAACCATCGTGGTTAAACCTAAAGGAAATGCAGACGCACATGAGGAGTTAAAGGATTTATTTTGATGGCAATTTTCATGGTCAATTCCACGAAAAAAGCAGGCTATATTGCTTATAAATCAGCCTGAAAATTTAGGAACAATTACCAATTGAAACTTCTGCATGAATCCATGTGTTTTCGCACACCATATACTCACAAGGAGGTGAACACACATGGCAAACAGAAGTACAAACCAATTGGTAGCTCCAGGTTCTCAACAAGCTATCGACCAAATGAAATACGAAATCGCATCTGAATTCGGAGTTCAACTTGGACCAGATGCAACTGCTCGCGCTAACGGTTCTGTTGGTGGTGAGATCACTAAACGTCTAGTTCAAATGGCTGAACAACAATTAGGCGGATACCAAAAATAATTTTAAACAAAAAATGGCTACAGGAACGGGCTTAGGCCCGTTCTTTATTTTTTTGCGCGAAAATGACAAATTATTTAAAAGTTTTTAAAAATTTTGTATAATGATATTGTACAAACCTACTCGATAAGGGGGAAAAACGATGGAACGCAAAGATTTAATTGCACCAGAAAAGTACAATATCATCGAGGAAGTTGAGAAATTTGCTGCTGATCCCAATAAAACAGCAATCAAATGGGAAAATGAACAAGGCGAGTGCAAGGAAATTACATATCAAAAACTAATGAAAAATGTCAATAAAATTGGAAACGTTTTCAGAGAGAAAGGATTAAACAAGGGAGATACCATCCTTGTTATGATACCCAGGTTAATCGAAGCCTACCAAGTATATCTTGCTGCACTGAAATCGGGAATCGTTGTCATTCCAAGTTCAGAAATGCTGAGAACAAAGGATCTGGCATACAGAATCAATCACGGTGATGTAAAGGGGATAGTATCCTTTTATCCATACGCAGAACAATTTGATGTGGTGGATGAAGCGAAAGAGCTGGTGAAATTCACCGTTGGACAGGTACAGGAAGGGTGGGACTATCTGGATCGGTTGATGGAAACTGCTTCAGATGAAATGGAAGCTGCCGATACTTCGCGGGACGATATGGCTTTCCTATCCTATACTTCGGGGACGACAGGGAATCCTAAAGGAGTCGTTCATACACATGGATGGGGGTTTGCCCATCTAAAGACTGCAGCAAAGAGCTGGCTGAGCATTGAAGCTGATGATATGGTATGGGCTACTGCGGGGCCAGGATGGCAAAAATGGATTTGGAGTCCATTCTTGTCTGTCATGGGCTCTGGAGCGACAGGGTTTGTTTACAATGGGAAATTTGATCCGCGAAAATATTTGCAGCTTTTGGAGAGCTATAAAGTAAACGTCCTATGCTGTACACCGACAGAATATCGACTCATGGCAAAGGTCGATGATTTAAGCAAATATAATTTATCTCAGCTTCACAGTGCTGTTTCAGCCGGAGAGCCTTTGAACCGAGAAGTGATAGAAACCTTCAAAAAACATTTTCAGCTGGAAGTAAGGGACGGTTATGGGCAAACAGAGAACACGCTGCTTGTCGGCATCATGAAAGGGATGGAATTGAAACCTGGTTCGATGGGAAAACCGACACCAGGCAATCGTGTTGATATCATCAATGAAGTTGGCGAGTCCTGCGGGGTTGGAGAAGTAGGTGATATAGCTGTTCATGTTGAGACACCAGCTCTTTTTAAAAATTATTACAAAGACCCTGAAAGAACAGCAATGCAATTTAGGGGAGATTACTATATTACAGGCGACAAAGCAAAAAAAGACGAGGATGGCTACTTCTGGTTCGAAGGGCGTGGGGATGACATCATCATCAGTTCAGGATATACAATCGGTCCATTCGAGGTGGAAGATGCATTGGTCAAACACGCCTATGTAAAGGAATGTGCGGTTGTTTCCAGCCCGGATGAAATCAGGGGGAGCATCGTCAAAGCTTATGTCGTCCTTAAAGATGGAATCAGTCCGAATGAACATGGGTTGGTGAAACTTCTGCAAGAGCACGTCAAAGAACTGACTGCACCGTATAAATATCCGAGAAGCATCGAATTCATTGATGAATTGCCAAAAACAACATCCGGGAAAATCAGGCGCGTAGAACTGAGAAAGAGAGAACAAGCTTTAAAGAATCAGTGAATATCTGTAAGATAAAACCAAGTACCTGCAGACAGTGTGATTACTGTCTGTTTTTCATGCAGTAAGGTCTCTATTGCTTTAGAAGAAAGGACGATTGGATATGGGGACACTATTTTTTAATGGAACGATTTATACAATGCTCCATGAAGGTGAAACGACTGAAGCGGTTTTTTGTGAGAATGGCTGGATAACCGAAATTGGTTCATTTTCCGAGCTTCAGAAAAAGTATGAAAGTAAGATCACAAAACAGGTCGATTTAAACGAAGGCATCATGTATCCTGGATTCATCGACAGCCATATGCATTTAATTGGACATGGAGAAACACTGATCAGGCTGGATCTATCTGAAGTGCAATCCAAAGAAGAATTGATGCAGCTATTGATGGATAGGGCGAAACTGGCCGAGGCAGGCGAATGGATCATCGGCGAAGGATGGAATGAAAACCTTTGGGACAATCAAACGGTTCCAACAAGGTTTGATCTCGATGAAGCGGTCCCGGATCACCCGGTGTTGTTGAAAAGAATTTGCCGGCACGCGATTTGTGTGAACACAAAAGCGCTCAAAGAAGCCTCCATCAACGACCAATCCCAAAGTCCAACCGGTGGGGTCATTGAGCGCGACGAAATGGGAAGAATCAATGGTGTATTGAAGGACCAAGCACAGGAATTGATTTTTTCGGTCATGCCCAGCGTTTCGGATGCGTACTTGGAGCATGCACTTAGGGCAGGTATAGAAAATTGTTGGAGGTTTGGGCTGGTCGGAGGTCATACCGAGGATTTAAATTATTACGGTGGAATGAAAAGAACGATTGAAGCATTTACAAAAGTCATTAAAGAAGAACAACGCAAATTCAAGGCGAATCTCCTCATTCACCATGAAGTGATAGAGGAATGGCAGCAAGATCGAAATATATATGAAAATGAAAGTCCATATATTGAATTCGGCGCGATGAAGATATTTGCTGATGGGGCTCTCGGAGGAAGGACGGCACTCTTGAGCCACCCCTATGGGGATGATCCCGCTACAAATGGAGTTGCCATCCATACCTATGAGGATTTACTGGGACTCGTCCAAAAAGCGAGGAGCTATGGCCTTCCCGTTGCCGTCCATACCATAGGGGATTTGGCGTTTGAGCTAGTACTGGACGCCATTGAAAGCATCCCTGTCCCCTCAGGAAAACGAGACCGGTTGATTCATGCACAAATTTTGCGGGCGGATTTAATAGAAAGAGCTAAGAGACTGCCGATCGTGCTCGATATACAGCCCAGGTTTGTAGCATCAGATTTTCCTTGGGTGATCGATAGAATCGGAGAACAAAATATGGCTTATAACTACGCTTGGAGAACATTGATTCACTCAGGGATACATTGTGCTGGCGGGTCTGATGCACCTATAGAGCCAATCAATCCTTTGCTTGGAATATATGAAGCCGTTTCTAGAGCTTATTTTCATAAAAACGAAAAAAGTGTCCATAATCCCAAAGAAAAACTCTCCGTTTACGAAGCGATTTCCTTATTTACCAAAGGAGGGGCATATGCTGTCCACCATGAGAATTTCAGAGGGGAGATTTCAAGGGGATTCACTGCCGACTTTACCGTATTGGATAAGGATTTATTTTCAATCGATGAAGATGAAATTCCACAGACCAAGGTTTTGATGACGGTTGTGGATGAAGAAATCGTGTATCAGGCTGATTTATGAAAATGGGGCTGGTCATATACATTGAAGGTAATTTTCAATGTTTGATCGGTCCCTTTTTGTTTTTTGGATCAAAAGGATTGTCGGAAAGGTAAATACTGTTTATAATGAAATTATTTCGAGTTCCTAAACAAAAATGTCTGACAGAATAGGAGTACACTTATGGATAATCAACATCAGCGAGGAATTTTGTACACCGCCTTTTCATACTTTATTTGGGGGATATTGCCGGTTTATTGGAAATTCCTTCATCACGTATCTTCCGACGAAATTTTAGCTAATCGAATTTTTTGGTCCTTTTGGTTCATGGCCATCATTTTGCTTGCAACAAGGAAGCTGCCCGCGTTTTTTCAGGTGGTCAAAACCATGAAGATGAGGACTCTTGCTGCCCTTATTCTGGCCTCATTGCTCGTAAGCTGCAATTGGTTCATTTACATATGGGCCGTCAATTCAAATCAAATGGTCGAAGCAAGCCTGGGCTATTATATTAATCCCCTTGTCAGCGTCCTGCTGGGAATCTTTATTTTGAGGGAGACGATGTCAAAGGCTCAAATTGTTTCGTTCATTTTGGCTGCCGTAGGTGTATTGATTTTAACGATTTCTTACGGTCAATTCCCTTGGATTGCATTCGGATTGGCCTTTTCATTTGGGTTATATGGGTTGGCAAAAAAAATGATAAAAGTGGACTCAGCCATTGGATTGACACTTGAAACGATGGTGGTCGCGCCATTTGCATTCATTTATATGATTTGGATGGCAAACAGAGGAAATGCCTCCCTATTCAACGTCTCTCCGGGAACGGATTTGCTTTTGATGGGAGCCGGTGCTGCAACCGCCATTCCGCTTCTGTTCTTTGCTAAAGGAGCCCAGCGCATCCCTCTATACATGGTTGGATTCCTTCAATACATCGCTCCGACTTTGACCTTGATTTTAGGGGTATTCATATATCGTGAACCATTTTCAAAAATCGATATGATTTCATTTTTATTCATTTGGGGAGCACTTGCCATCTTTACTGCTTCCAGGGTGAAATGGTTCAAGAAAAAACGTTTGAAGCAAAATAAAAGCTTATCGGCATAAAAAAGAGGATGAGGTTGGGACAAAACTAAAATACTTCATTCTAGAGTTGAACTTATATCAGGATAAATCATATTCTAAGGATCTGATATTACACGGCTGTTGATTTCCGTCCAAGACTGGGGAGCCTCCTTGCTTCGCTATGGGGCCGCTAATCCCTCCGGAGTCCTTGTGCACTCCAATCAACGGCTAGAACAAACACGCTTTATCAACATCTATTAAAAAATCCGAACTAATTCGAATCTAATTAAGATTCTCAATGGTAGTTCGGATTTTTATTTGACTAAAACATTATGGCCCATTGTCTTTCTTGCTAGAAGTTATTTTTTATTTCTTCCACTGTATCCAGTAGTCTCTTCGCCTCTAAGCAAGCCGGCTCCGCTTTTGTTATAAAAACGTTCTTTTTACTTTTTCCCAGAAGGAGTTGTCTTTTAGTTTGACGGTTTTGATTTTTTCACCGCTTAGTTTGGCTTCGATGGATTTTACGTGTTGGATGCTGAGTGCCTCGTTATCCATGCCCATGATCGGGTAGTCATTGCCGGCTTGGACTATTTTCAGCTTCAACTTTCGTTCGCCGCTGAGGATGAAGGATGATCCGAGAGTGCGGTAGCGATTATTGTTAAGAGATGCGAGTTCGCTCACCTGGATGCATGGAAGCATCGGGTCTACTACTGCTCCATTGACAGATTTATTATAAGCCGTGCTTCCTGTAGGGGTGGCGAGGATCATTCCGTCGCCTCGAAAGGTTTCGAAGTGAAAATCATCAATGAAAACATCCATGACAAAGGTTTTGATAATGCCGGAACGGATACTGAACTCATTCAGGCACCGGAAGGATGATCCATCATCGATTAAAATATCGATGGTTGGATATCGGCGAATTTCCACCTGTTCTTTGGTCATAGCGTCGATCATCTTAGACGTCTCGCTAATGTGAAAATCACAATACATGCTCAAATTGCCCGTCGTGGAAATTCCTGCATAAAGGGCATCTTGACGAAATCCGGTTTTCCTGACTGCTTGCAAAAAAGTCCCATCCCCACCGACGCTGACAATGATATTCGCCTCATTGGGATTGTCAACGACATGGAAATCATAGCGGTCTGCCAATTCATAGAGTGAAGCGACTTGGTCCATCATTTGTGCATCGTGGTGGTGAAAAAAATAAAGGTTTCTGCGATCAGACATATAGAGTTCCTCCTTCTGGTTGTTTGTGATGATGTTTTTTACCTTTTCTCTGTGCGTTTTGTTAAAATATTCAATATGGTTTAGTTTACCATGTTCGTGAAACATTTATAAAGGATGCTCCGTATACTAAGTGTATAAAAAAAGGGAGGACAAGAAAATGAACAAAAAACGATGGGGAGCCATAGCGATTGCGGCTGGTTTATTTATCGTTTCCATCGTCATGAAATTCGCTGTTTCAGCCCTGACGACGGATACTGAGGCCAGTCTTGATCAACTGTTTGCTTCGAAGGATGAGTTTTCTGAAAATGTCATTCAAGAAGGAAATAAATCAAAGAAAATTGCCGTCCTATATGTAAATGGCGTTATTCAGGACAACGGGCAGGAAAGTTCATTGCTAAACAGTTCCGGCTACAATCATCAAAATTTCATGAAGCAGTTGAAGCATGTACAAGAAGATGATGCAGTTAAAGGGATCATCATCCGTGTGAATTCGCCAGGCGGGGGAGTCGTTGAGTCTGCGGAAATCCACGACAAATTATTAGAAATTGAAAAAGAAACGAAGAAACCAGTTTATGTTTCAATGGGTTCTATGGCAGCTTCAGGGGGCTATTACATATCGACTGCAGCAAATAAAATATTTGCAAGTCGTGATACATTGACGGGATCGCTCGGTGTAATCATGGAAGGATATAATTACGGTGAACTGGCGAAAAAGCTCGGGATTGATTTTGTCACCATCAAGAGTGGTCCATATAAAGATATCATGAGCCCTACAAGACCGATGACGCAAAAGGAAAAGGATATTCTCCAAACGATGATCAATCATTCCTATGACGGCTTCGTAAGTGTGATTTCGAAAGGTAGAAACATCCCCGAGAGTAAAGTGCGTGAATTGGCAGACGGAAGGGTCTATGATGGCATTCAGGCAAAGGAACTTCATTTAATTGATGAATTTGGTTATTTTGATGATGTCGTCAAAGCGATGAAAAAAGATGAAAACATCAAAAATGCCGAGGTCATCAGCTACGGATCGGATTTCAGCTTTCCTTCCATCTTTGGAATGAGTGCACAAAAGTTTATCAGCAGTCAATTCGAAATGGATGGAGCCATGAAGCTTTTGGAACAGCCTAATACGCCAAGATTGATGTATCTATATGCAAAATAAAAGGGGGAGGAAACGATGAGTGAATTTGATGACAGACATAATCAGGAGCATTTCAGCGAAGAGTCGCAGCCGCATGAATTGACTGCGGAAGATAGCATTCGTTCAACTGAATTCCATCCTCCTGCAGAAGACGATAACCCTCTGAGCCAACTACATTTTGCAGGCTTTTGGATAAGGTTTTGGGCATACTTGCTGGATTTGATCATCATAGGCAGTATAAGCAGGTTGGTCGTTTATCCAATTTTTAAGGTGATTGGCGTTTCTCTTGATAAATCAACAGTTTTTGCTCCTGCTGCAATTGCAGGCGCTTTAGTTTTTTACCTTTACTTTGTACTGATGACCAAGCTTTCCCATCAAACGCTTGGCAAAATGGTATTCAGCTTAAAAGTCATTCCGGTAAAATCTGAAAGTTTGACATGGGGGACTGTGATTTTCAGGGAATTCATAGGAAGATATATTTCGGCAACCGTCATCATTCTCTATCTATTGGTGGCATTCATGCCCAGAAAACAAGGCCTTCACGATATTTTTGCGGATACGGCCGTCATTCATGAACGGACAATACTATTGGAACCTGCTCGAGCATAAGGAGCAGGTTTCTTTTTTTATGAAAGTTTTGTCCGATGGGAGTTTTAATATTGAAATATTCGGCGATAATGTAATGCTGAAAGGTAGTGTCTATATGTATATCTTTTGGATAATCGTCTTCATTTTATTATTTCTCATACTACTGATTTGGCTTACACCGCTTAATGTTTATCTTGACTTGTATCATGGTCAGGATAACGATCATTTTCAAATCTTGCTGAAAGTATGGTTCGGCTTGATCCATTACAAAATTGATATTCCGATGGTGAGAGTGGATGAAGATGAACCCAATATTGAAATTGATCAGAAAGTGAAAACGGGGAAGCAGGATAAGACGAAAAAAGAAACAAAAAAGAAAATTACCCCTTGGGATATCCTGAATAGCCTTCAAGATACTAAGGAGCTCATTCGGCATGTTTTCGGCATGAATGTGATCATACGAAAATTTTTAAAGAAAATAAAAGTTTTCAACCTTGAGTGGCACTCATTAATTGGCACAAAGGATGCAGCGTTGACCGGGGCATTGGTCGGGGGGATCTGGTCCGCAAAGTCCTGCATCGTTGCCTTGATCAGCAAATATATGAAGTTGATGGACCCTCCGGTAGTTGAAGTGGTTCCTTCTTTTAATATGGCGATTTCCCAAATCTCATTAAAGTGTATGTTTAAATTCAGAATCGGGCATGCTATATTCGCAGGTTTGAAATTGATAAGGTACTGGAAAGGCGGCAAAGCCAAATTTAAAACAAAACCTTTATCTATTTTTTCCGAGGAAAAAAACAAACATTCCGTATAGATAAGGAGGATTCACATGTCAGAACATCCAATTCAAGGTTTAATGACAACAGCTATGGAAAGCTTAAAGGAAATGATCGATGTAAACACCATTATTGGGGACCCGGTAGAAACCCCTGATGGCAGCGTTATTTTGACAGTTTCTCGAGTAGGTTTTGGTTTTGCTGCAGGCGGCAGTGAGTTTTCAATGAACGGCAAAGGATCTCAGCAGCATTCTTCCTCAAATGGTCAGCAAAATGATCAGGGACCAAAGCATCCTTTTGGCGGAGGAAGCGGAGGAGGCGTATCCATTACGCCAATAGCGTTTCTGATTGTCAATTCCCACGGTGTTAAAATGCTCCATTTAGATGAAAGTACACATTTGTTGGAGAAAATATTGGATATCGCTCCTAGTGCTGTGGAAAAAATTCAAAACATGATGAAAAAAGATGACAAAAAAGAAAACTCATCTCAGTCCCATCAACAACATCAAAGACAGAACTTCGAATTTTAAACTCGAAGGGGCGATTCCAAACGCTTTTGGAATCGCCCCTTCTTAGTGCAGCAGCCTTTTCCTTCAATTCAATGGTTTTGAATTGCAATAAGAGGGGACACTTCAGTATGATAGACATGTACTTATTTACATAGGGAGGTAAAATGATGGCTTCTATTACATTTAAACAAAATCCTGTAACATTGCTTGGAAACGAAGTGAAGGTCGGGGACACTGCACCGGATTTCACAGTACTTGCGAATGATTTATCGGAAGTGACATTGAATGACTCCAAAGGACAAGTAAGAATCATCAGCGTCGTTCCATCTATCGACACGGGTGTCTGTGATGCCCAAACGAGAAGATTCAATGAAGAAGCATCTAAGCTCGATAACGTGAAGGTTTTGACCATTTCGGTGGATCTTCCATTTGCCCAGAAGCGCTGGTGTGCAGCGAATGGCATTGAGAATGTACAAACACTTTCCGACCATCGCGACCTTTCTTTTGGTGAAGCTTACGGCGTCCATATTAAAGAGCTTAGATTATTGGCTCGTGCTGTATTTGTCGTAGACAGCAGCAATAAAGTAACGTATGTGGAGTACGTGAGTGAAGCAACCAACCACCCGGATTATGAAGGTGCAATCGAAGCGGCGAAATCAGCTGAATAAATGATATTCTTCAATAAGGGGCTGGCTCACAAGATGGGTTGGCCCCTTGCTTGTTATCTGAAAAAAATCATAGTAGAATACGTTAAGGTTGATAAAAGCGAGCATCCGTCCGTGGAAATCAACTTTCCCCATCAACAATGTTACTTACATAAACCCCAGAATGCTAGGAGTGTTGAAAATGAAAACTTCTCCTGTTGAAAATTTATTTACTGTTTTTAACGAAACAACGGAAATTTTAGCAGAGGAATTATCCTGTACATATTTAGAAGCATTGGCGGAATCGGGCGACAATATGTTCCATGGCACGATCCTTCAAGATGAAATAAACGAATTAAGTAAAAAAAGGCTGGAAAAGGCTTATGATTCGATAAGCTCGCCGGTTTTTTCAAACGAGGATAAAAGAAAAGCATTCCAGCTTGCTATTATAAAAGGGATGAGGGAAGCTTCCCAGCCAAATCATCAAATGACCCCAGACTCCATTGGATTATTTATCAGCTACTTGATCGGAAAGTTCATGGACGGTCATCAGCGATTCTCCTTGCTTGATCCAGCAGTGGGAACAGGAAATTTACTTTTTACGATCATGAACTATCTTAAGAAGGATGATTTAAACGCTATTGGCGTCGATGTTGATGATTTATTGCTTCGTCTTGCATTTGCCGGGGCGAACTTATTGGAGCAGCCGATTGAATTCTTCAATCAAGATGCATTGGAGAAGCTCTTTATCGATCCAGTTGACTGTGTAGTCTGTGACCTTCCTGTCGGGTATTATCCCAATGATCTAAGAGCACAGGAATTTGAGCTGAAGGCAGATGAAGGACATTCCTATGCACATCACTTATTCATCGAGCAAAGCGTCAATCATGCAAAGCCGGGAGCGTATTTGTTTTTTCTCGTGCCGAATCGATTGTTTGAATCTGAACAGGCGCCTAAACTCCGTGAATACATCAAAGAGCATGTAAATATCCAGGGCTTGATCCAACTGCCAATGTCGCTTTTCAAAAATGAACAGGCAGCGAAAAGCATTTTTGTTCTGCAAAGAAAAGGCGAGGGCATTGAACCACCAAAGCAAGGGCTAATGGTTAACCTGCCAAAAATGTCCAATCAACAAGCAATGAAGGATATATTCAGACAGATCGATGAATGGTTTGTTGAAAATAAATAAGTTTCATAAACGACTGGGGATATTTTCTCAGTCGTTTTTTTGTATAAGGTACGGTTAAACACCGCTGTTGTTTTCCGTGCAAGTCTTCGCTTTCCGCGGGCCTCACACGAAGTGAGGTCATTCGATGTTGGCCCACGACAAGGAACTCTTCGACAGCGACACATAGCAGGATGGGGAATTCTAGTGATTTTTTCGAGGACGCGCGAACATAATTGAACATCCGCCTGATCCCTCCTCGACTATTGCCTCCAGGGTATCCATGACTCCGCTTTTCCCGCCGGAGTATTCGACTTACTCCAATCAAAGGCTGGAGAGTGCTAATATCAACAATACGCTTTAATAAACAGTTTAATAAAATGGCTCTTTTCTCAAAGATTGTTGTTTTTGACAGTCTTTCTTTAAAATGACTCAACATATGTTGTTGATTGGAGCGTAAGGAATGCGCATTTTCTTCGTGCGGTGTTAGCTCACAGAAGTGAATTCAATGTCCTGGGGGATCAGCGGGCCAGATGAGCGGAGCGAGGAGGCTCACGGCACGCCCCTCGGAAAGCGAGCATCCTGCAGAGGAAATCAACCTTACACAACCTTTACGTGAAGTTTGATGCTTTCTGCTTATCTTCAATGAGGAAAATGCGAACACACCACTTTCAAATTTTTTTGAAAATATTTAATTTACCATGAAAACGATGTCATTTCAAGCTTTTTCTTGAAATAGGACTAGTACAATGTTTTAATGAGAAATTGAAAGATATATTATGTGCCTGGATGAACAAACTATGATTGGGTCTTCAGGTCGTTGATGATTATAGATGACTATTTGAAAATTGAAGGAGCGAATGATCAATGGCTAAAGTTATAGCAATCAATGCTGGCAGCTCTTCTTTGAAATTTCAATTATTTGAAATGCCTGCAGAAGAAGTAATCACAAAAGGTTTAATAGAAAGAATCGGTTTAGATGATGCCGTTTTTAATATAACTGTAAACGGAGAAAAGGTTACAGAGGTTACGGATATCCCGAATCATGATGTCGCGGTTAAATTGCTTTTGAGTAAACTGACTGAGCTTGGAATCATTCAATCATTGGATGAAATCGAAGGGATCGGACACCGTGTCGTTCACGGCGGCGAAGTGTTCAATGATTCTGTTTTGATTGATGAAAAGGTAATTCAGCAAATCAGTGAGCTTTCAGACTTAGCTCCTCTTCATAACCCTGCAAATATTACCGGGATTTTAGCATTCCAGTCGGTTCTTCCAAATGTACCGGCAGTAGCTGTCTTTGATACGGCTTTCCATCAAACGATGCCTGAAAGTTCATTCCTATATAGCTTGCCATATGAGTATTATGAAAATTTCGGTATCCGTAAATATGGTTTCCATGGAACTTCCCATAAATATGTATCACAAAGGGCAGCAGATCTACTTGGCAGACCGGAAGAACATTTACGATTGATTTCCTGCCATCTTGGAAATGGTGCCAGCATCGCGGCGATCGAAGGCGGAAAATCAATCGACACTTCCATGGGCTTTACGCCATTGGCTGGTGTCACGATGGGTACACGTTCTGGTAACATTGACCCTGCATTAATTCCATTTATCATGGAAAAAACAAATCAATCTGCAGATGAGGTCCTGGATACCCTTAATAAAAAATCCGGTATGCTTGGAGTTTCCGGCTTCTCAAGCGATCTTCGCGATATCGAGCAAGAAGCAGAAAAAGGAAACGAGCGCGCTGAACTTGCTTTGGAAGTATTCGGAAATCGCATCCATAAATATATCGGATCTTACGCTTCCCGCATGAATGGAATCGATGCGATCATCTTCACTGCCGGAATCGGTGAAAATAGTGAGGCGATCCGTGCAAAAGTACTTCGCGGACTTGAATTCATGGGAGTATATTGGGATCCTGCATTGAATAAAACCCGCGGTGAAGAAGCATTCATCAATTACCCGCACTCACCGGTTAAAGTCATGGTCATTCCAACAAATGAAGAAGTCATGATTGCCCGTGATGTTGTGAGATTATCAAATTAATTACGTCGGCTCCTTATGGGGCCAATCAGACTGTAGACAAATTTGTTTACAGTCTTTTTCTTTTATCATCAGGCTAATATAATTAGTTTCTTTTCTCTAAGAGTGTTGTCTTTAATAGTTTTTCTTTATAATAACTCAACATATGATGTTGATTGCAGCGGAGCGAGGGTGCTCACGGCACGCCCCTCGGAAAACGAGCATCCTGCAGCGGAAATCATATGTCTGCTTCAGAAAGAAACGGATTATTTTTGTGACTGATCCATATATAGCCTGATCATCCTGATATGATATACTTTTATTATTCAGATAATTAATTTACAGGGGGGCGAACCATGACTTGGACAAAAAAGGATAAACAATACTGGAATGAAATTCTGCAGTGGGAACAATCACTTTTCCAATATGAAGCAAATGACTTTGAAAAAACTTATGTAAAATGGATCGATCAATCTTTCGGTCTGCTGCCTGAAGAGATCCAGGAGCAATTTTTTGAAAAATTGGACACATGGCTTTTTCATCTTCATTCTCTTTTGCAGGGATCCCAGATCCAAAATGACGCAAGAGAAAGAATTTTAACCACTGCCCGTGTGTTTGATAGTGATATAGAAGCAATCACGGATATGAGAAGGCTAAGCATTGATAAGCTTCGATACATAGCTGACCAGCACGCGGCAAGGCATAGGGTCTATTCACTTGTTCAAGGAGGCATTGCCGGTACAGGCGGCCCCATCGCTTTGGGAACGGATTTTCTTGTGATGGCTTTGATGAATTTAAGGGCCATTCAGTTGACGGCGATGGCGTATGGATATGAAGTTCAAACCCCTTTTGAAATGATGTCATCGTTGAAAGTATTCCATGTTTCCACATTGCCATCGAGGATGAAGAGCAGCGGCTGGGAGGACCTGAAAGACCATGCCAGGAATTCCTACGACTATTTTTATGTTGGGAATGAACAGTTAACCAATCATACTTGGCTTGAAGAACCGTTGAAGCAATTATTGAAAGCGATATTCATTCAGCTTTTCAGAAAAAGGCTGATCTCAGGCATTCCATTGATATCCATGGCTATCGGAGCATCTGTCAACTATCAGTTGACCAGGAAGGTTACGACTTTTGGAGAAAAATATTATCAATATCGGTACCTGTTTGACAAAGAGGAGCAGTCGATATGAGCCTAATCGAGCATCGAAAAAGAGGCCCGGAAACCGCCAGCATCGGCGTCATCACGGTCAGTGATACTCGGACGGCAGAAACGGATAAAAGCGGGGGGATAATTAAGGAAATTCTTTTAGAAGATAACCATTCCCTCATTGCCTATTCCATTGTCCGTGATGATGAAACGCATATTGTAGAAGCTTTTCAGGAAATGGCAGCGGATGAAAATATGGATGCCATCATCATTAACGGAGGTACAGGGTTAGCCAAACGAGATGTAACCATTGAAGCGATATCTGCTTTCTTTGAAAAAGATATCGTCGGTTTCGGGGAGTTATTCAGGTTCTTGAGTTATCAAGAGGATATTGGAAGCGCGGCGATCCTCTCCCGTGCGGCAGCCGGGACATACAACCAGAAGGCAGTGTTCATTATTCCAGGATCAACGGGAGCCGTAAAGCTGGCGATGAAGAAATTGATTTTACCAGAAATATCCCATATCATTTTTGAATTGCGAAAAGACAAGTAAGGACAGTTCAAGGAGGTGACAATGCATCTTCTTGATCTGTCCTTTTTTAATTTAATGAATGTATCGATGGTGTGGTCCTGTACCATATCCATAAATCATTCACGATGGAGGCCCTTTCGGCAATTTCCTCATTTATTTTGCATGAACGGGCAAAATCTTCTTCTTCGGATAATAAAAGCTGAAGCTCTTCCATTTCTTGATCCAGTCTAGAAATTCGATCGGGTATTCTACCTCTAATTTTTTCCCACATGAACGTGATTTCTTTTTTTTCCTCCATGCTATGGTCATCCCAATCATTGATTAATATAGGCACTTCAATTCCCAATCTCTGATCGAAGCGAAAATGTATCATTGAGCAGCATCCTCCCTTCTTTAATTATATTTTAAGGCATTCCTCACAGAGGTCAAATAATATTTATACAAATTGATGAATAAGTATTGATTGAAATCAAGATGGGTGTTACTATAACAATTATAAAAATTTATATTTAATCAAATTTATGAATAATTATACTAAAAAGGAGCTGTTTTAAATGCCGCAGAAAGTAGTTTTGGCCTATTCAGGGGGGCTTGATACCTCGGTAGCCATCCAATGGTTGAAAGATCAAGGATATTCGGTCATTGCTTGTTGTCTGGATGTAGGGGAAGGAAAAGATCTGGATTTCGTGAAGTCCAAAGCCATCCAAGTGGGGGCGGAGAAAAGTGTGGTCATCGATGCGAAGAAGGAGTTCGCAGCAGAGTATGCACTGGTTGCACTACAATCTCATGCACTCTATGAAGGAAAATATCCATTGGTGTCTGCACTGTCTAGACCTTTGATCGCAAAGAAATTAGTGGAAGTGGCTGAACAGGAGGGAGCTGTTGCAGTTGCACATGGGTGTACGGGGAAAGGGAATGATCAAGTTCGTTTTGAAGTTTCCATCAAAGCGCTCAATCCAGATTTGCAAGTCCTAGCGCCTGTAAGGGAATGGGGCTGGTCACGCGAAGAGGAAATCGACTATGCTGCCAAGAATAATATCCCGATTCCGATTGACCTCGATAATCCTTTTTCCATTGATCAAAACCTTTGGGGGAGAAGCAACGAATGCGGTGTCCTCGAAGACCCGTGGGCTGCCCCGCCGGAAGCAGCATATGATCTTACAAACGGATTGGAAAACACCCCGGATAAACCGGATTATATTGAAATAGAATTTGAGAATGGAACACCTGTCAAATTAAATGATCAGTACCTTTCACTGGAGGAAATCATTGAGCAATTGAATAAGGTTGCCGGCAAGCATGGAGTGGGCAGGATCGATCATATCGAAAACCGCTTGATCGGGATAAAATCAAGGGAAGTTTATGAGTGCCCTGCTGCGATTACCTTGATTAAAGCACATAAAGAATTGGAAGATTTAACACTTGTTAAAGAAGTGGCTCACTTCAAACCGGTCATCGAACAAAAATTGTGCGAGGTCATCTATAACGGTCTTTGGTTCTCTCCTCTCACCAAGGCTTTACAAGGATTCCTGGCAGAGACGCAAAAGAATGTGGCAGGAACAGTAAGGGTCAAATTATTCAAGGGCCATGCGATTGTCGAGGGAAGAAAGTCTCCATATTCCCTTTACAACGAAAAACTTGCAACATACACGACTGAAGATGCATTCAATCACCAATCTTCGGTAGGGTTCATAGAACTTTGGGGGCTTCCGACTGCCGTCCATAGTGCTGTTCATCAAAAAGGGAAAGTGAACGTGTAATGAAAAAATTATGGAATGGCCGATTTAAAGGGAGTTCTGAGGAGTGGATCGATGAGTTCGGTGCATCGATTCCATTCGATCACCAATTGGTGCTTGAAGATATTGAAGGAAGTTTGGCGCATGTTGAAATGCTTGTCCAATGCAGCATCCTTTCTGAACAAGATGGAGATCTCATTCAACAAGGACTCCAGGTGATTAAGCACAAGGCAGAGAACAACGAGTTGAAATTCGAATTATCCCACGAAGATATTCATTTGAACATCGAAAAAATGCTGATTGATGAAATCGGCCCTGTCGGCGGCAAACTCCATACGGGGCGCAGCCGTAATGACCAAGTCGCGACAGATATGCATCTTTATCTAAAAAAACAAGTTCAGGAAATTATCAATAGCATTGATCAATTCCAGCGTGTTCTTGTAAACAAAGCAGCCCAGCATGTTCATTCTGTGGCTCCAGGCTATACCCACCTCCAGCGGGCGCAGCCGATATCATTTGCCCATCATTTGCTTGCCTACTTTTGGATGATGGATCGTGATAAAGAACGGATGAATGATAATTTAAAAAGGATCGACTGCAGCCCGTTGGGGGCAGGAGCCCTTGCCGGGACAACTTTTCCGATTGATCGCTTCATGACAGCCAAAACCTTGGGTTTCAGCTCAGTATATGAAAATAGCCTGGATGCCGTAAGCGATAGGGATTTCATAGTTGAATTTCTCAGCAATTCATCCATATTGATCATGCATCTTTCAAGGTTCGCAGAAGAAATCATTTTGTGGGCAAGCCAAGAATTCCAATTCATTGAATTGGATGATGCCTATGCGACAGGGAGCAGCATCATGCCCCAAAAGAAAAATCCTGATATGGCAGAGCTGATAAGGGGGAAAACAGGCAGGGTCTACGGTCATTTAATTGGTATGCTCACTACTTTAAAAGGACTTCCCCTTGCGTACAATAAGGATATGCAGGAGGATAAGGAAGGCATGTTTGATACCGCCCAGACGATTCAACGATCCTTGGATATCTTTGCGGGCATGGTGGAGACTATGAAGGTCAATGAATCCAACCTTGCCTCTGCTGTAGCCAAGGATTTTTCAAATGCAACTGAATTGGCAGATTATTTGGCTGTAAAAGGGATTCCTTTCAGGGATGCGCATGAGATTGTAGGCAAGCTTGTCTTGCATTGCGTTGAAACCAATATTTTTTTAGTTGACCTATCCATTGAAGATTTCCAAAATGCATGTCCTCTCATTGCAGAGGACATCTATGAAGTCCTTTCACCGGAGCAGGCGGTTAAAAGAAGAAATTCCTATGGAGGAACAGGATTTGCACAAGTAGAAATCCAAATAGAAAAAGCAAGGGCTGCTTTGATTGATAAAGAGGCTGGGACAAAAGTGTTTTAGTCGAGAAAAAACCCGAACCATAATTCGAAATCTTCCATAGACTTCGAATTCGTTCGGGTTTTTCATGTTAAAGAGTGTTGTTGTTTTTGGCATATTTTTGCTGTTGATTGGAGTGCAAGACGAAGACTCCGGCTCACCGCCCGCCCCGCGGAAAGCGAAGTCTTGCACGGAAAGCAACAGCGGTGTAATGACAGATGCTTACTCCTGGTATTGTTCGCCTCTAGAGTGAAGTGATTTAGTTTTGTCCCATCCTCTTTTATTTGTATATTTATAAAACTTCACCTTTATTTGTTCTGACGACCAGCACGTCACATGGTGCGGACTTGGTAATGTGCTGGGAGACGCTGCCGATAAGGAAGCGTTCCAGGGTGCTCATGCCAGTGGCTCCGCAAATAATTAAATCAGCCCTCACTGATTTGGCAACTTGATTGGGAATGACAGCTTTAGGGGAACCGTGTTCAATCATCGTTTTTACATGATCGATGCCAGCAGCTTCAGCTTCGGACTTATAGCGCGATAACAATTCTTCTGCATAAGTGTCAGCTCTTTCTGTCATGTTTCGATCATATGCTTCGACCGTGGCATAGGAACGGGTATCAATGACATGTACAAGGGTCAATGAAGCCGAATTTCGCTTTGTAATGGAAATTGCCTTTTCAAATGCCCACTCTGCTTCTTGAGATCCATCGACAGCAACGAGGATGTTCTGATAGGTCTGTCCCATATTCATTCCTCCTTTGCTTACATTTTACATTAAAACTTCAGTAATATCTCTGACAAATATTCGAATACTAGTCATGTAATGTAAATTTCAAAACGGAGGGGTCAACAAATGAAAAAACGAGAGCAAAAGGAAGAAATGCACTATGATGAAAGCGGGCTTCATGAAGTGAGCAATCAAATCATGAATGTTTATTCAGCGGGAACTTTCGATAGGGAAACAGAGGCTCCCAATGAGGACATAGAAAACGAGTATAAATAATGGAACAAGAGCTGAACCGTAATTGCTCGGTTCAGCTCTTATTTATACTGGCCCGCACTACTGATTTCTTTGTAACGGCACTTGCAAAAAGATACATCATGAATGCAGCTGCAAAGACAATGAACCCCGGGGAGAGTGAACCAGGGATTAAAAAGTAGAGGATTGAATTCACAATTATGATCAATAATGCAGTCGAATTATATGAAAAGGAGTGATCTGCAATTCGCTCAAGGTCCTGTACGGAAAGCTTTAATCGTTTTAAAAACATAAATTCTGCAACGATAATAGCTGAAATGGGAATGATGAAAGCCCCTAACAGGCTGATGTAATCTTTCGCATTTTCAATAATCGCTGGAAAGCAGCTTAATAATATGGCTGCAGCCCCAAAAAGAAGTGAACTATTGATCCTACCAACCCTGGGAATGGCATTAAGTAAGCTGAATCCACCTGTATAAGCATTGCTTAAATTGATGGAAACCATTGAAATCATCGCGCACAAGGTCAGAATGAATGTCATCCACGCAGAATTCGCCAGATGACTTGAAGATACGAAAGGGTTCAGGTTATTCGTCAGATGTGCAGAAAGAGACCCAAAGAGTGCAGTAATGAAAAAACCGACCACATTGCCTGAAAACAATCCCCAGAATCCTTGCCGCACATTTTCGGCATAGCGAGTGATGTCTGAAGAAGCACTTACACCTGATACATATTGAACAAATGCCAGACTTGCAAACAAGAAAAACGAACCAAAAGTAAAGTTTCCATTTGATGCGTTTGTGATAAAGTGAGAATTCAATTCGTGAATAAAAAGATAGCCCATGACGATCTGGCCTAAAATAAGCAGTGGCATACACCATTTCGTGAACTTTTTGACAGCATCAAAACCAACGAGTGCAAGAATGGTCATCAATATTGCGAGTATGATTGATATAGGCAAAGACAGAAGGTGTATATGGAAGAATTCTTCAGATAAGTCAACGATGACCATTGTGCCTCCGATGGTTTGTACGCTGAACCAATATAAGGAAGTAATGGACCTGACAGGAGAAGCGAAATATCTCGCCAGTTTAGTACCAAGCAGGGATCGGATGGCATATTGGGCGGGCAGTCCATACCTTGAGCCTGGAATGGATAGGATGGAAACAAAAAGAAAAGCTGCTGCTGCCCCAAGTAGTGTGGATACGATTGCCCATTCCCATGGCAGATTTCCATCAAGAACTGCAAGAGCCGGTACGATAAAGTTCCCCGCATTCACGGAGAAGGAAAGCTGGATGATGAAGTATTCAAACCAGCGGGTGTTCTTTAATTCAGTCGGTACAGGCTGAAGCCCGAGTCGTTCAATCCTGTTCATTTTGGCAGTGGTCATTTTCGGTTCTTCCCTCGTCCCTGAAGTAAAATAATATCCATTCCCATTTTAACGGACTTATCCCTTTTTTTGCACATAAAATTTCAATATATGCAAAGACTACACATAATAGGCAAGTCTCCTTTTTTTTGATAAAATGTAAGTGTTTTCATTGGCGTGAAATCTATAAAAAATTGTTTAGCATTTTAACATGTTAAATGTTATATTAATTAAGTGTTTTGTCCCGTAAGATTTATTGAAATATGATTTGGGAGGTATGTAATATGCGTATCGGGGTACCTAAAGAAATAAAAAATAATGAAAATCGTGTAGCTATGACCCCAGCTGGTGTTTTCCATTTAGTCAACCATGGCCATGAAGTTTTTATTGAAACCGGAGCTGGCCTCGGTTCGGGATTCAGTGATGAAGATTATCTTCAAACTGGAGCAAAAATAGTTGGTACAGCATCTGAAGCGTGGAGTATGGAAATGGTCATGAAGGTTAAGGAACCGCTTCCTTCAGAATATGAATACTTCCGTGAAGGGCTTATTCTTTTTACATATCTTCATTTAGCTCCGGAACCAGAGCTCACGAAGGCATTAATAGATAATAAAGTTGTCGGCATTGCATACGAGACGGTTCAGCTTCCAAATGGATCTCTTCCATTGTTGACGCCAATGAGTGAAGTAGCAGGACGAATGGCAACGCAAATCGGTGCACAGTTCCTTGAGAAGATCCATGGTGGAAAAGGAATCCTTCTATCTGGAGTCCCTGGTGTCCATCGTGGCCGTGTCACAATCATCGGCGGAGGGGTTGCTGGAACGAACGCTGCCAAAATGGCCATTGGCCTTGGAGCGCAGGTTACAATCCTTGATTTGAATCCTGAACGACTTCGTCAGCTTGACGATATATTTGGCAGTGATGTTACAACATTGATGTCAAACCCGCTTAATATCGCAGAGTCTGTGAGAGAAGCCGATCTTGTCATCGGGGCCGTCCTCATTCCTGGTGCTAAAGCTCCTAAGTTAGTAACGGATGAGATGATCCAAACGATGATGGATGGTTCTGTTGTGGTGGATATTGCCATCGACCAAGGCGGAATCTTCGAAACGACCGACCGCATAACGACACATGATGATCCAATATATACAAAACACGGAGTCGTGCATTATGCCGTAGCCAATATGCCTGGTGCAGTACCGCGTACATCTACGTTCGCATTGACAAACGTTACGGTCCCATATGCCGTACAAATTGCAAACAAAGGATACCGTCAAGCATGCATGGACAATGAGGCCTTGCTAAAAGGAATCAATACATTGGACGGCTACGTAACTTATAAAGCAGTAGCAGAGGCGCATGCCCTGGACTACTCAGATGCAAAATCCTTATTGGAAAAAGCATAAAAAACAGCCCCTTTAACTGGACAAGTTTTCAGTTGAAGGGGTTTTTGGTTTTTCTTGGACTGTAAACAAATTCAGAGAGATTGCATACCATCCTTTTTTTATGAAATAAATAGCGTGTGTTGATTTCCGCTGCGGGCGGAGCCGAGCCGTTTTTCCCGCAGGAGTAGCCACCCTCCTCTTCAATCATATACTTGCAATTCTGTTTATCAATGGCAACAATCTTTATGAAAACAGTCTTGTATAAAAACAACATTCTTTTTAGAATACAGCCCCATACAAAAACGGAGCTCCCCTCAATGAGGAAGCTCCGTTTTGCAGTCGTTATTTAATGATTTGCAGGTCTTTTGGGAACTTTGTGAAGGATTCTACACCGTCAGCAGTAATGAGAAGGTCATCCTCAATTCTCACGCCGGCTACATTCGGTACGTAGATGCCAGGTTCAATAGTGAAAACCATGCCTTCTTCCATCGTTAAATCATTTGTTTCTGTCAAAGCGGGGTATTCGTGGACGCTGACTCCCAATCCATGGCCAAGGCGATGCGGGAAGTAATCTCCGTATCCAGCGTCGGCAATCATCTTTCTGGCGGTTTTATCTAATTGGCTCGCTTTGACCCCCGGTTTTACCGCTTCAACAGCCGCTAATTGTGCTTTCAGTACTGTTTGATAGATTTCTTCCTGTTTATCATTATAGTGATCATAGGCAACCGTTCTAGTTATATCTGAACAGTACCCTTGGTAAACGACTCCCAGGTCGAACAGGACAAGATCACCCTTTTTTATTTTTGTGCTTCCCGGGTTGCCGTGTGGTGATGCACCGTTCGCCCCGGTCAGTACCATCGTTGAAAAGGACATTTCGGAAATCCCTTTTTTCTTCAATTCATATTCGACTTTGGCGATGATTTCAAGCTCGGATTTACCTTCTTTAATCTCCTCGACACCTGTTTGGATGGCAAAGTCGGCAAACTCGGCAGCCTTCCTTAAAATCTCGAGCTCTTTTTCATCTTTGATCATCCGCAAGACGCGCAGTTTTTCCTCGGCAGATACGAATGCTGCTCCAGTGTACCTTTCTTTCAGTTCTTCATATCTTTCAACATTTAAATGTTCTTTTTCAATCGCCCATTTATGTACTTTTCTAATGCGGGCATTGACGCTTTTTTCGATCATATCCCATGGCCGGTCAGTATCGGAGTGACCGATGATTTCATATTCCCAGCCTGCGTTTCTTGCGTCTTCTTTTTCCATGGCAGGGCAGACTAAAATCGGCTCTTCATCCTGAAAGGCCAATATGCCTAATAATCTTTCATGCGGCTCGCTTCGGAAACCGCTTAAATAAAAGACATTTTCTTTGGAAGTAATAAAGGATGCCTGAATATCTGATTGTTTCATCCAATCCATGAATGATTGCATTCTCTGTTTCAAACTAATTCCTCCTCGCGGCTAGTAGGTTCTTTCTACTAATGAGAGTACCAACAATTTTTTTGAAAGTAAACTTTTAAACTAGTCAGAAAAAGGGTATCGTATCTGTGAGTTTCTTTGGGAGGACATCAAGCAGCTCGTGAAGAATATTTTATGTGGATGAAATGTAAAGGAGTGGAGCTAAGTGAAAGTATCTTATCATGGACATTCAGTCATCAAGATTCAAACAAACGGGAAAACGATTTTATTCGATCCATTCATCAATGGCAACGAATTGACAGATTTAAAAGCAGAAAATGAAAATCCCGATGTCATCATTTTAACCCACGGCCATGGGGACCATGTCGGCGATACGATGGAAATCGCGAAACGAAGCAATGCGCTTGTCATCGCCCCGAACGAACTTGCCGTCTACCTTGGCTTCCAAGGCTTGAATACACATCCGATGCATATCGGAGGAGCTTATGAATTCGATTTCGGAAAAGTCAAATTGACGCCTGCTTTCCATGGTTCGGGTCTTGTGACAGAAAATAAAGAAATCATTTATATGGGTATGCCTGCAGGAGTGCTATTTATGGCTGAAGGAAAGACGATCTACCATGCTGGTGATACAGCGCTCTTTTCAGATATGAAACTCATTGGGGAGAGACACCCGATTGATGTTGCGTTCCTTCCGATCGGGGATAATTTCACGATGGGTCCGGAAGATGCCGCCTATGCAGCAGAGCTCTTAATGGCTAAGAAGACAGTGCCGATCCACTACGATACATTCCCGCCGATCAAACAGGATCCTCATAAATTCGTTGAATCTTTGAAGGATAAAAATGGTCTAGTGATGACCCCTGGAGAATCGTTGGAGCTTTAACAGGTCCTTTTATAACTACAAACCGAAACAGGTCTGAAAAGGACCTGTCTTTTTATTTGGGTACAAGCATAGAATATAACAAGCTGTGCATAAAGGGGGGAAAACAATGAAGCAAAGGTTTTTATTGTGCTTGCTGTTAAGCGGGCTGCTGGTTTATTACGCTGTGCCTAATTTGAATTTTCATGCGGAAGGGGCAGAAGAGATTTTCACGCGATCCTGGCTCTTATTTGCCTGCTTTGTGATTGCAGGCAATCTTTCTGCACTCCTATATACCCCAAAACGGGAAAAGCCGCAGAAACAAGGAAAACCTCAGATGCCAAAGAAAAAAGCAAGATCATATTAGAACCCGCTATATGCCCAATAAAATTGAATCAGCAAGCTTTTCACCTTATAATAGTGATTATATAAAGGGACCGATTAGAAAAGGGTGAAGAGCTTGGCTACTAAACATGAACAAATTTTGCAATACATAGATGGGCTTCCTGTCGGGGAGAAGATTTCTGTCCGGCAAATCGCCAGAGCCATGAGCGTGAGTGAAGGTACTGCCTACCGCGCGATCAAAGATGCCGAAAATAAAGGCTACGTCAGTACGATTGAGCGAGTCGGGACGATACGGATCGAAAGAAAAAAGAAAGAAAATATCGAAAAGCTCACATTTGCTGAAGTGGTCAATATCATTGATGGACAAGTTCTGGGCGGTAGAGACGGATTACATAAAACACTGACCAAGTTTGTTATAGGCGCCATGAAACTTGAAGCGATGATGAGATACACCGGCGCCGGCAACCTGCTTATCGTGGGGAATCGTACAAAAGCCCACGAGTTGGCACTCAGGGCAGGGGCTGCAGTCCTCATCACAGGTGGATTTGATACAGATGATGAAGTAAAGAAACTGGCAGATGAACTCGAGCTGCCGATCATCTCAACTAGCTATGATACATTTACGGTGGCAACCATGATCAATCGCGCCATCTACGACCAATTGATCAAAAAGGATATTGTGTTTGTCGAAGATATATTGACACCGTTGGAAGAGACCGTGTTCCTCAAGACGGATGAGACGGTCAAGTTGTGGCATGAAAAAAATAAAGGAACGGGCCACAGTCGATTCCCTGTCGTTGACCAAAGCATGAAAATTCAAGGGATGATCACCTCCAAGGATATCATCGGCGTCGATTCCCATATTACAGTGGATAAGATTATGACGAAAAACCCGATAACGGTCGGCGTAAAGACAAGTGTAGCATCTGCAGCGCACATGATGATCTGGGAAGGCATCGAAGTCCTCCCGGTCGTCAATGAACAAAATCGGCTTCAAGGGATCATCAGCAGGCAGGATGTATTAAAAGCGCTTCAAATGATTCAAAGGCAGCCGCAGGTAGGTGAAACGATTGATGACATCATGACAGACCAGCTATCAGTATCCCATGCCGATGATTCGGAAAACAGCTACCGATTTGAAGTCACACCGCAAATGACCAATCAACTCGGAACCATTTCTTACGGCGTATTCACCACCATCGTCACCGAAGCTGCCAATCGTGCATTGAGGAGCTTCAAAAAGGGCGACTTGGTCGTTGAAAATATGACCATTTATTTTATCAAACCGGTCCAAATGGAAAGCATGATTGAAATCGTCCCAAGAGTCTTGGAGGTAGGGCGCAAATTTGGAAAAGTAGATGTAGAAGTCTTTAACGATGGCGTACTCGTTGGAAAAGCCCTAATGATGTGCCAACTTATTGATAGATAGAAAAGCGGAAGCGCCTTGATTAGAGGCGCTAAGGACTGGGAAAATTAGAGTTCGAATTTTCCTTAGACTGATTAAAGGAACAAAGGCTAAGATCGCCACGTCGTGTGGCAACGCCTTTGCTTGTACATCCTGTACATCGGAGATAAAGGAAACACGAAGAGCATCAGCGATTCGATGTTGACTTATCGTAGGCGAGCCGAGGGAAGTCCTCGAGCCTCTAGGCGCTGGGGGCATAAAAAAAAAAGCTGACCATCGTCAGCTTTGCTCATCAACATATTCAGCCTCTTTGATCGCGTGCGGCAGGTAAAATCGATAAGCTTTGTAGCCTGCCCAAATGCTAAGCGTACCCATAATGATAAAGAGAGCGGCAACGATATAAGTAGTAGTGGTAGGGTAAAGATATAATTGATTGATGCCGAATAGTCCGATAAACAATCCTAAAGCCATACTGGATTTTCCGGATATGTATTTCTTTTCCATAGGAAGATTGCTTCGGACATATTTGACTTTGTAGTATATATAAAATGATAGCGATAGTACAATAAATACAACAAGAAATGGCATGAAAGTTCCTCCAAATATCGACAATTTTCAATTTATATTGTAACGATATTCCTGGAAAAAAGCCACTTTTATTCGAAATTTGCAGGAAAGTTGAACAAAAGGAGACTATTAAAATCATGAAGGAAAAAATCTTAGAAACGATAAAAGCATACGAAACCATCATTGTTCATCGCCACGTCAGGCCAGATCCAGATGCGTACGGATCGCAAGGAGGTCTGGTGGAAATGTTGAGAGCTTCTTTTCCCGGCAAAAAGATCTTTGCAGTTGGCACGGAAGAGCCTTCTCTGAACTTTTTGAATCGCCTGGATGTCATTGAGGATGATATGTATCAACAAGCTCTTGTCATCGTCTGCGATACTGCAAACCAAGAGCGAATCTGCGATGAGCGCTATCGGCTGGGTGAGAAACTCGTGAAAATAGACCACCATCCCAATGAAGATCCATACGGAGATCTATTATGGGTCGATACATCTGCAAGTTCTGTGAGTGAAATGATCTACGATTTTTATTTGTCACAAAAAGACTATGGCCTGGTCATGACAGATGCAGCAGCCCGTCTTCTATTCGCAGGCATCGTCGGAGACACAGGCAGATTCCTGTACCCGAGTACAACTCAGAGGACATTTGACTATGCAGGTGAATTGATCCGCTATGATTTTGACAGAACGGAATTATTCAATCAAATGTATGAGACTGACTCTAAGGTAATGAAGCTTCAGGGTTTTATCATGCAAAATTTTGAACTGATGCCTAGTGGAGCTGGTGTCCTCATATTAAAAAAGGACCTGCTGCAACGATTCAATGTTACTCCATCAGCTGCTTCCCAGCTTGTCAGCAGTCTCGGGAATGTAAAAGGTATCAAGGCGTGGTGCTTTTTTATTGAAGAAGAGGACCAAATCCGTGTCCGCCTTCGTTCCAAAGGACCTGTAATCAACGAAATTGCCAAAAAATATAATGGCGGCGGTCATCCTCTGGCTGCAGGTGCATCCGTACATTCTTGGGAAGAAGTCGAAGATGTAACGAAAGATCTGGAAGCTGTCTGTATGGAAGCATAAATCAAATCGCCTTCCCACAGAAACAGAGCATTCTGAAGTGTTGACGAAAAGAGCTGGCCAAGGTTCATTTGGCCAGCTTCATTTCCAATGTGACTTGGATGGTTGTATAAAAGAAGATTTCTTTTATGACAAATGAATATCTCTTGTCATTTAGAGTGATGGTTTTATTTTCGATCGTCCTTTTTACTAGTTCTTTATTTTTATAGACTGAGTTCAAGTCTTTTGCCAAAAGCGGCCTTAAATCCTCTCTTAGTGCATCCTCAGCTTCATCCAAGGATAAATCATCAATATTGTATTTGGAAGCATTGGTGATTTTAATGGAAATATTTTGAATGGTCAGCAGCTCCTGATTTTTTTTATTCAACTCAGCGAAATCTTCCTGCCATATTGATTTGTCTTTTTCTAATTGAATGATTTTATCGCGCTGATCTTCCAGTATTTTTGCCTGTTTTTCCTGAAGGGCGCCGAACATAAAGAGAAAGATGACCCAGCTGATACAGCCGCCCACTGCTATTCCAGCCAATAATCGCTGCCATTCCGGTCTTCGATACAATGGGGGTATCCTCATCCAATATGCTCCTGTGTAAACCACCTGATAATTTCCGCAGCGCATTGAGCACCGCCCATGGCAGATAAAATAAGCAGGAATTGCTTGAAGAGATCACGTGTATCTCCATCAAGAAATCCCCTTTCAAAACTATAAACAGTATCAAATGTCCCCCCAATGGCCGCAATGATGGCCCAAATCCGAATATTTGTCGAGATTTCAGCCACTTTGGTCAACGGAGGCTCTCCCGTAATGAAAGCAGACAGCCCGCCGATTAAAGTCCCTCCGATCAATACACCGAATGCAATGAAAAAACTCTCAAAGAAAGATGGAAAAAAAGCACCGTTCATCCCGCAATCATCCTTAATTAAAATATCTTTACCCTATATATATGGGACAACATTCTATGTTATGATTAGCTCCTTGATGGGAACATATTTTCTTTTTTTGATATACTATAAATATAATAAATACAGATTTGAAAAAAGGTTGTGAATCGACATGTCGTTCATTCACTTACAAGTTTCAACTTCATATAGTCTTTTATCAAGTACCATTTCCATAGAGGAATTGGTTCAGCAAGCCAAAAAAATGCATTATGAGGCGTTAGCCATTACGGATCGAAATGTGATGTATGGTTCCGTTCCTTTTTATAAAGCTTGTATGAATCATGGAATTAAACCGATTATAGGCCTTGAGGCAGATGTATTGAGCGAAATTCAGCCTGGCCAATCATATCCGTTGGTACTGCTCGCAAAAAACAACGAAGGCTATCAGAATCTGCTTAAGATTTCCAGTGTCATCCAAACCAAATCGGAAGACGGGATACCTCTTAAGTGGCTCAAGGCTTACAGTGCAGGTTTATTTGCCCTGACTCCAGGTAATGAAGGCGAGATTGAATATTACATAGCAGAGGATGAGGTTGACAAGGCAAAGGAAGCGATTCAGCTTTTCAAAAATATTTTTGAAAGAGAGTCCTTCTACCTATCCCTGCAGCAGCATAACAAACGAGACGTGGAGCATTCCATTCCACAAATCAGGTGCTTGGCGTCAGAACTAAACGTCCCCACAATCATTACGAACGATGTCAAATATCTATCACAGGCCGATAGCTTCGCGCATGAATGTCTGATGGCCATCCGTGAAGGGAAAGTGCTGGCGGATGAGGACCGCCCCCGTTTAGACTCAAATGAATATTATTTCAAAACGAAATCGCAAATGGCCGAACTATTTTCGGATGACGTCGAAGCATTGGAAAATACAATTAAAGTGGCTGATTCATGCAAAGTCAATCTCTCCTTCCATAAAAGGCTGCTTCCCAAATTCCCGCTTGAAGGCCATCTTGACCCGCATGCAATGCTCAAGGAACAATGTGAACGGGGTCTTGAGTCAAGAGGGCTTCTCCATAAAAAAATCTATCAGGACAGACTTCACTACGAACTAGGGGTCATCCGCAATATGGAGTTCAGTGATTATTTCTTGATTGTTTGGGATTTTATGAAATATGCTCGGGAAAAAGGAATTTTGACGGGACCTGGCAGGGGATCGTCGGCAGGTTCGCTTGTTGCTTATTCCTTGCAGATAACAGATGTTGACCCGATTGATCATGGACTGATATTTGAACGTTTCCTTAATCCGGAGCGAATCACCATGCCCGATATCGATATTGATTTCCCTGATCATAGACGGGATGAAGTGCTTCAATATGTAGCAGCAAAGTATGGAACACAACATGTTGCACAAATCATCACCTTTGGTACATTAGCTGCCAAGGCTTCAATGAGGGATGTTGCAAAAGTATTCGGCTGCAATTCAAAAGAGCTTGAGCAAATCTCCAGGCTGCTTCCTTCCAAGCCAGGGCTCCGTTTAACGGAAGTATACGAACAGAACCCTTCATTTAGGGAGTTCATCGCCCAAACAGAATTGTATAAAAAGATGTTTTCTACAGCGGTGAAATTGGAAGGTTTGCCCAGGCATGCCTCTACACATGCTGCAGGGGTAGTGATTTCCGATTCTCCACTTGTGCAAGATGTTCCATTGCAGAGCGGACAGGGGAATTTATCCCTCACTCAATATTCAATGGATATCTTAGAGGAAATCGGATTGCTCAAAATGGATTTTCTCGGATTGCGAAATTTATCGATATTAGAACGGATCATCCAATCAATCCAACGCGGGACGGGCCGTAAAGTGAATCTTAGGGAAATCCCTTTCGATGACAAAGAAACATATGATTTATTGAGCAAAGGCGATACAACGGGAGTGTTTCAACTGGAGTCGGATGGGATGAGAAAGGTGTTAATGAAGTTAAAACCATCCAGATTCGAAGACATAGTGGCGGTAAACGCACTGTATCGTCCAGGACCGATGGAGAATATCCCGCTATACATCGATCGTAAACATGGTCTTAAGACTGTTGATTACCCGCATGAGGATTTAAAGGAAATATTGGAAATGACGTATGGAGTCATCGTTTATCAAGAACAGATCATGCAGATTGCTTACAAGATGGCAGGGTTTTCTTTAGGGGAAGCAGACTTATTAAGAAGAGCCGTAAGCAAAAAGAAGAAAGAGGTTCTCGATGAGCAGAGAAATCATTTTGTAAAAGGGGCTCTCACCAAAGGATATGATCAAAAAAATGCCGATCAAATCTATGATTTAATCGTGAGGTTCTCCAACTATGGTTTCCCAAGAGGACATGCAGTTGCTTATAGTGTGATCGCCTATCAATTAGCCTACTTAAAAACGCATTATCCAATATATTTCATGGCTTCATTATTAACTAGCGTAGTAGGAAACGAGGACAAGGTGGCACAATATATCAAAGAAACAAAATTGATGGGGATTTACGTGCTTCCTCCATCCATAAACAAAAGCCACTTTGCTTTCTCGGTTGAAAACGGAAGCATACGTTTCAGTCTTGCAGCCATCAAGGGAGTCGGTGTCGCAGCACTCAGGGCCATAACCGAAAACCGGCAAGGTAAGAAATATCAGGATTTATTTGATTTTTGCGTTAGGGTCCCAATAAAAGCCGTAAATCGCAAAACAATTGAAGCCCTTATCTTTTCAGGCGGATTTGATGAATTCGGAAAAGACCGGGCAGTCCTCCTTGCAAGCCTTGACGCTGCTTTGGAGCACGGTGAACTTTTAAACCCTGATGACCAGGATTACAATCTCTTTGAAGATGAAAATTCCTTTCAGCTGGTTCCGAAATATACGGATGTCGAAGCGATGCCATTATTGGAAAAACTGAACTTTGAAAGACAGGCGATCGGCCTTTATTTATCCGATCACCCGGTAAGTCCTTATAAAGAAGTATTGGACCATTATGGAACTGTGTATATTAATGACCTTTCAATCGGGGAAAAGAACGTTTCGGCAGGTGGATACATTACATCTATGAAGACCATTCGAACCAAGAAGGGACAAGTGATGGCCTTCATGACGGTCAGCGACCAATGGGGCGATCTTGAGTGCGTCCTCTTCCCTACAGTCTATAGCAAGAACAGTGCTGTCTGTCAGCAAGGAAATATTGTCATCATTCAAGGAAAGATTGAAGATCGAAATGAAAAAAAACAAATGATCGTTCAGCAGGTCAAAACGATTGATCAAGTAAAAGAAGAGCTGGCTGATTCGATGAAAAAGCTCTATCTAAAAGTTACTCCCTCCTTTCAAAATTCCAGGGAACTTCACAAAGTCCAATCGACCTTGAGGAAATATCATGGATCGACCCGTGTGATCATGTATTACGAAAGCGATGATAAAATCATTCAACTAGGTAAAAAGGATTGGGTCAATGCTTCCAAAGGATGCCTGGAGGAATTGGAAACATTACTGGGCAAAGACAATGTCATACTGAAACAATAATTTCTTTACTTCCAATACGGATATGTTATATTGTTTAAGAGACTGTGTGGTCAGACCACTTTCAATTAATTTCAATTAATAAAATGGTGTTTTCTGTTATCAATACTCTATTTAGCAGCGAACTTTACGAAAACATCCAAAATAAAATAGCTAAGGATCCAGGAATGAAGGAGTGAAGTAAGGTGTCATTACGAGAAGAAGCATTGCATATGCACCGTGTGAACAGAGGGAAATTGGAATCAAAATCAAAGGTCGAAGTGAAAAATGCTAAAGATTTAAGCTTAGCTTATTCTCCTGGTGTTGCTGAACCTTGCAAAGTCATATATGATAAGCCGGAAACGGTTTACGAATATACAATGAAAGGCAATATGGTAGCGGTAGTGTCAGATGGAACGGCGGTCTTGGGACTGGGGAACATCGGTCCTGAAGCGGCGTTGCCTGTAATGGAAGGGAAAGCAGTTCTATTCAAAAGCTTCGCAGGCGTCGATGCATTTCCTATTTGTTTAAGCACGACAGATATTGATAAAATTGTAGAAACGGTCAAGCTGCTGGAACCTACTTTCGGAGGAGTGAACCTCGAGGATATTGCAGCTCCGAATTGTTTTGAAATTGAAGAGCGCTTGAAGAAAGAGACGAATATCCCAATTTTCCACGATGACCAGCACGGTACCGCCATCGTGACGGTTGCCGGTCTTGTCAATGCATTGAAGCTCGTTGGCAAGAAGATGTCTGAGATTAAGGTAGTGGCGAATGGAGCAGGTGCTGCAGGGATTGCCATCATCAAGCTGCTTTATAATTATGGTGTCCGCGACATCATCATGTGTGATACGAAGGGGGCCATTTATGAGGGGCGTCCAAATGGAATGAATGATATTAAAGCAGAGGTTGCTAAATACACAAACAGGGATAAACTCCAAGGCAGCTTAGCTGATGTCATCAAGGATGCGGATGTGTTCATTGGTGTATCGGTAGCAGGTGCATTGACATCAGAAATGGTTCAATCGATGAAAGATGATTCCATCATTTTTGCAATGGCAAATCCTGTTCCTGAAATCATGCCGGAGGATGCAAAAAAAGCAGGGGCAAAGGTCATCGGGACTGGCCGCTCGGACTTCCCTAACCAGGTCAACAACGTTTTGGCATTCCCTGGCATCTTCAGGGGCGCATTGGATGTAAGGGCGACACATATCAATGAAAAAATGAAGCAGGCAGCTGTTGAAGCCATTGCAAGCTTAATCAGCGAAAATGAATTGAACGCTGATTATGTCATCCCTGGTCCTTTCGATCCAAGAGTGGCTCCCGCGGTGGCATCAGCGGTTGCCAAAGCGGCAATGGAGACAGGCGTCGCCAGAATGAAGGTCGATCCAGAAGAAGTCAAAAAGCGTACGGAGACATTGGCAGTCATTGGAAAAGGCGAGTGATTGCCTAGTGAAGTCAACTCCTCCAAATAAAAAAGTCTATCTTGAAATTGTTCACCGATTAAGAGATATGATCGACTGTGATGGATTGAAAAAAGGGGACAAAATCCCTTCTGAACGTGAACTATCGGAGCGGCTGAATGTAGGCCGCTCTTCGGTTCGCGAAGCTTTAAGAGCACTCGAATTGCTTGGTTTGATCGAGACAAGAAGAGGAGAAGGAACTTTTTTACGTGATTTTCGCGATCATCAGCTGGTAGAATTATTGAGTACGTTCATTCTTCAGGATGCAGATGTGAAAAATGATGTCGAGCATACAAAAGAGCTTCTGGAGAAAGACTGTCTTAGACTGGTGGCTAAGGAACACATGGAGCAAAAAAGTGGTCTGGCCACAATTACCGACTCGATTCATTCCAAACAAATCCAAAGCGAAGACGAACTGTTTAAAGCCATTTTTTATTTATCAAAAAATCGGCTGCTGCTTAAAATATGGTTCATATTGAATCAATATCATTCACAACTTTCGAGTGAAAGAAAGATCGATGACATCGACCTTCCACTTAAATTAATCGCCGGGCTCATGGAAGGCGATCATGAGCAAGCCATTCAAATTTATGACGAAATGCAAAAACTGTCGAAGCAAAGATGACAATTTATAACAATATTCGAACGTAACATTCGATACATTATATAAACAAGCCATCTTAATAAATTGTTATCCTTTGACAAGGAGGAAAAAACCTTGCTAAAAGATTTATTTGTTAAAACAAAGAAAAAAAAATATGCAACGATCCCTTCGGAGGCAGCAAAGCAAGACGTACCGGAAGGCATTATGACGAAATGCCCGAAATGCAGAAAAATCATGTACACAAAAGAATTGCAAAAGAACTTGAAAGTTTGCTTGCACTGTGAATTCCATCATAAAATGAATGCCTTCGAACGAGTGGATTCATTCCTCGACGAGGGGACGTTCAAAGAATTGGATGCAGGATTGACATCCGAAAATCCACTTGGCTTCCCGGATTACCTTGATAAGCTTGAAAAGGATAAGAAAAAAACAAAGCTAAATGAAGCAGTCTTGACTGGCTCAGGGGAAGTCAGCGGCATCGAGGTTGTCGTCGCGATCATGGACTCCCATTTCAGAATGGGCAGTATGGGGTCTGTCGTAGGTGAAAAGATTACGAGAGCCATTGAAGAAGCCGACCGCAAGCAAGTGCCATTTATTATTTTTACGGCTTCAGGCGGTGCCAGAATGCAAGAAGGTGTATTGTCGTTGATGCAAATGGCGAAAACAAGTGCAGCCTTAAAAAGGTTCAGCGATCATGGCGGCCTAATCCTATCTATCATGACCAACCCGACAACAGGAGGAGTTTCTGCAAGCTTTGCCTCTCTTGGGGATTATAATTTTGCCGAACCGGGTGCATTGATCGGTTTTGCCGGTAGACGCATCATTGAACAGACAATCAGGGAAGATTTACCGGAAGACTTTCAGACTGCTGAATTCCTGTTGAAGCATGGACAACTTGATGCAGTCATTCATCGATTAGAATTGAAGGAAAAATTAGCAAATGTATTAGAAATTCATCAGCCTGGAGGTGACATCGATTGGTAAATGAATTGGAGTTTGAAAAACCCGTCACAGAATTACGGAAAAAAATAACAGAATTGAGGGAATTCACGACACAATCAGATGTGGATTTATCTTCGGAAATTTCCAAGCTTGAGGCTCGTTTGGCCAAATTGGAGCAAGATATCTATGAGCATATGAAACCTTGGGACCGGGTGCAGGTAGCACGCCATCCAAACCGTCCGACCACATTGGACTATATTTCATTTTTATTTTCAGATTTCTTTGAAATGCATGGTGACCGTGCCTTCGGTGATGACGAAGCGATCGTATCGGGAATTGCAAAGTACAAAGGCCTTCCTGTCACTGTTATCGGGCATCAAAGAGGTAAAGATACAAAAGAGAATATCCGCCGCAACTTTGGAATGCCTCATCCAGAAGGCTACCGCAAAGCATTGAGGCATATGAAACAAGCAGAAAAATTCAATCGTCCGATCATCTGTTTCATCGATACGAAAGGCGCGTATCCGGGGAAAGCAGCGGAAGAGCGTGGCCAAAGTGAAGCAATAGCAAAAAACCTTTTTGAAATGGCCGGGGTGACGGTTCCGATTATTTGCATTGTGATCGGGGAAGGTGGAAGCGGTGGAGCATTGGCGCTGGGAATCGGCAATCATATCCATATGCTTGAAAACTCCACTTACTCTGTCATTTCTCCAGAAGGTGCTGCGGCTTTACTCTGGAAAGACTCATCACTTGCAAAGCAGGCAGCGGAATCCATGAAGATCACCGCCCCTGACTTAAAGGAAATGGGGATTATTGACGAAATTATCCCAGAAGTCAAAGGTGGAGCCCATAAGGACGTTGAAAAGCAGTCTGGATTTATCGATGATGTTTTAAAGGCATCTTTAAAACAATTGCTCTCTCTTTCCAAGGATCAGCTTGTTGATGAGAGGTATGAAAAATTCAAAAAGATCGGCAAGTATACGGATATGAAACAATTTGAAGAAATCAAATCATAGGCGCATCCTCCATGGATGCGTTTTTCTTATTGAGTTAAACGCTTTCATTATGCGGATAATTTCGTCTTTTTGTTTTCAAACCAGTAAATTATTGAGCTAGACCAATCTTCGTGTTATTTTAGAAATATTAAATGATTTAAACGACCATAATATTTATGAGAAATCTACTATAATGGCCAAAGAAACTAATAAACCGAATTTTTTGTGAAGTCTTTAACAAAAAATTATATGATGAATTTCCTACATAATTTGATAGAGGTGGTAGAAGATGAAACGGATTGGCGTATTAACAAGCGGAGGAGACGCTCCAGGAATGAATGCAGCGGTTCGTGCTGTTGTAAGGAAAGCGATTTTTCACGATTTGGAAGTGTATGGCATTTATCAAGGGTACAGCGGCCTGATCAATGGGAATATCAAGAAATTGGAATTGGGATCAGTTGGCGATATCATTCATCGCGGGGGTACGATGCTTTACTCCGCAAGATGTGAAGAATTCAAAACAAAAGAAGGTCAGCAAAAAGGAATCGAACAATTGAAAAAGCATGGAATCGATGCACTTGTTGTCGTGGGCGGAGACGGTTCGTATCGAGGCGCCAAGGCTTTGACGGAGCAAGGCTACCCTTGTGTAGGTGTTCCAGGGACGATTGACAATGATATCCCAGGTACAGAATATACGATCGGCTTTGATACGGCATTGAATACCGTGATCGATGCGATCGACAAAATCAGGGATACTGCTACTTCCCACGAAAGAACATTTATCGTTGAAGTGATGGGAAGAGGTGCAGGCGACATTGCGCTTTGGTCAGGCTTGGCGGGTGGTGCAGAGACCATCGTCATTCCGGAAGATAATTTCAAGATGGAAGATGTCGCGAACCGTTTGAAAAAAGGACATGAGCGCGGGAAGAAACATAGTATCATCATCGTTGCTGAGGGTGTCATGAGCGGACCCGAATTTGCAGAGAAATTACAAGAAGCCACTAACATGGAAACGCGGGTTTCTGTCCTTGGACATATACAACGCGGTGGTTCTCCGACTGCCTTTGACCGGGTTTTGGCTAGCAGATTGGGAGCACATGCGGTAGAATTATTAATTGAAGGTAAAGGTGGAAGAGCTGTAGGGATCGAAAAGAACCAGCTTGTTGACTACGACATCATTGAGGCATTGGCTATGCCGCATCGTGTCGACTTAGATATGTATCGTCTTTCTAAAGAGCTTTCGATTTAATCATTAAACGAAACCATAGGAGGTTTAATCACTCAAATGAGAAAAACAAAAATTGTTTGTACGATTGGTCCAGCAAGTGAAAGTGTGGATATGCTTTCTAAATTAATGGAAGCCGGGTTGAATGTAACACGTCTTAACTTTTCGCACGGAGATCATGAAGAACACGGTCAGCGCATTAAAAACATTCGTGAAGCCGCTGAAAAAACTGGTAAAACCATTGGGATCCTCTTGGATACAAAGGGACCAGAGATCCGGACGAATAATATGGTCAATGGTTCGATTGAACTAACGGAAGGGACGAATGTCATTGTCTCGATGAAAGAAGTGGAAGGGACTCCTGAGAAATTCTCCATTACATATGAAGGATTAATCGAGGATGTCCATGTCGGTTCCAAAATTCTTTTGGATGACGGATTGATTGGTCTTGAAGTCACTTCCATCGATAAGGCAAATGATGAGATCCATACTAAAGTACTGAACAGCGGAACTTTAAAAAACAAAAAAGGCGTAAACGTTCCTGGAGTTTCTGTCAAGCTCCCTGGCATTACTGAAAAGGATGCACAGGATATCGTATTTGGAATCGAACAAGGTGTCGACTTTATTGCTGCTTCTTTTGTTCGCAGAGCTTCTGATGTATTGGAAATCCGCCAGCTTCTTGAAGAACATAACGCATCTCATATTCAAATCATCCCAAAAATTGAAAATCAAGAGGGTGTTGATAACATCAACGAAATTCTTGAGGTTTCAGATGGTCTGATGGTTGCCCGCGGTGATCTTGGCGTTGAAATCCCTGCTGAAGAAGTCCCATTGGTACAGAAACAATTAATAAAAAAATGCAATCTGTTAGGCAAGCCAGTCATAACGGCTACACAGATGCTTGATTCTATGCAGCGCAATCCTCGCCCTACCCGTGCGGAAGCGAGTGACGTTGCAAACGCGATTTTTGACGGAACTGATGCAATCATGCTATCCGGTGAGACTGCTGCCGGCAATTACCCGCTTGAAGCAGTACAAACGATGCACAATATTGCATCAAGAGCAGAATCTGCTCTTAACCATGGCGACATCCTTTCTCTGCAAAGCAGGAACAGCGGACATAATATGACGGATGCCATCGGGCAGTCCGTTGCCCACACAGCATTGAATCTGGATGCGAATGCCATCATCACGCCAACAGAGAGCGGCCATACAGCACGTATGATTTCCAAATACCGTCCGAAATCTCCGATTGTTGCTGTGACTGCCAACGATACAGTGTCCAGAAGTTTAGCCTTGGTATGGGGCGTCATTCCACAAATGGGTACAAAAGTTGCCTCCACGGATGAAATGCTGGAAATGGCTGTTGAAGAAAGCATCAATTCAACCATCGTCAAGCATGGCGATCTTGTTGTCATCACGGCAGGAGTCCCAGTTGGTGAATCCGGGACTACAAACTTGATGAAGATCCATGTGGTTGGAGATGTACTGATGAAGGGACAAGGAATCGGCAGAAAGTCAGCCTATGGTAAAGCTGTCATTGCAAAAAATGCAGATGAAGCAAAGGCAAAGGTTCAACAAGGTTCTGTTCTAGTAACGCTCGGTACAGACAAAGATATGGTGGAAACTTTGCAAAAATGCAGTGCACTTATTGTTGAAGAAGGCGGTTTGACAAGCCACGCAGCAGTTGTAGGAATTAATCTAGGCTTGCCGGTCATTGTCGGTGCAGAGAACGCAACTTCCCTTATTAAAGATGGACAAGAGCTTACAGTAGATGCAGCACATGGCGTCATCTACAATGGTCATGCGAGTGTCCTGTAAATAGATTAAAGAAAATGCTATTCCTCAAGTTGCTTGTGGAATAGCATTTTTCTTGTTTGTGGTATACTGAAGGAAGAAAAGAAATTTTCAATGCTTGGAGGCATGTTTGATGAAGTTTATTATGCTTTTTTTAATAATCGTCCCGGCATTAGAAATATGGCTTTTTATCCTTTCAGGCAATTTGCTGGGCGTTTGGCCCACAATTGGACTCATTATTTTAACCGGTGTCATCGGAGCCTATTTGGCCAGACAGCAAGGAATTGAGGCCATAAGGAAGCTGCAGGATCAAGTAAGGCAAGGTGAACCGCCTGGGAATGCCATAATAGATGGAGTATGCATCCTTGTCGGTGGTGTGCTTTTGCTGACTCCAGGATTTATCACTGATACGATCGGGTTTTTTCTATTGTTCCCGATTACCAGAGGTATGTTAAAGCCTGTACTGATCAAAATGATTCGAAAATGGATCGAACAAAAAAATATCATTATCTTTAGATGAACAAGGGCTGGCTATTATCGGTGTGATTCCCTTCTATGTGAACGATTTTATTGATTTCACATAGGATATTGGGATCGCATCGTTTGATACCCAGTCCTTTATTTGGCTTTTAGCAGTTTTTTAAATGTAATCGATCAATTGAAATTGTTTCGAGCGGAAGGTACGGGACTTTTCGAAAATGCATACGCATTTTCTTCGTGCGGTGTTAGCTCGAAGAAGTGAATTTGATGTCCTGAGGGATTAGCGGGCAAGGTGAGATCCGCCATCGATGCGTGCATACTGCAGCGGAAATCAACCTTGCACAACCCATGTTGAATACCACAAATTATACAAATTTGTCCTTATCATGTTAACTTATCATCGGTTTTGCCCTTAATGAAATTCCATACATCGTGGAACACATTGGCCTTATGAAGAGTCGTGATAATGACGAGTGTGACAGGTCCAAGGATCAATCCAAGAAACCCTACTAATTTAAAGCCAACGAATAATGCTATTAATGTAGCCAATGGATCAAGGCCAATGCTTGAAGACAAAACTTTTGGCTCCATGATCTGTCTTTGGACGATTACGATTACATACAAAATACTTAACCCTACAGCCAACCCAGTATCGCCAGCAATGGCCTCATAAACAATCCAAGGTACAAATACAGCCCCGGTTCCCAAATAAGGCAAAAGATCTACAAGCCCGCTGACCAAGGCAATGGTGATGGCATAATCCACCCTCAAGATCAAAAGTCCGATAAGAACGATGACACTTGTGATGGATATTAAAGTGAATTGAGCACGGATAAAGCCGAATAAAGCCTTCTTTAAATCAATGAAGACCTTTTGACCGCTTGTGCGCGCTTTGACGGGTAAAAACCTCGCCAATAAACCAGAAAGACGATACCAATCTTTGCTGATAAAAAATGTAGCAAGTGCAGAAAATACTAAAACAGTGGCAGCATTTGGAATCCACGAAATGATATTAGGCAGTTTTTGAAAGAAATTTTGTAAAAATGCACCGGCCGATGAGGCAATTTTCTGGCCAGCAGTTTGAATATTTTGTGTGATTGTATCCTGTTGTCCGGCATTCAGGTTTTTAAATAAACTAGCCCCTTCATTGTAAAGCGGAATAATCTGTGAGGTAATGAGGTTTTCAATGTACTTTACAAGCGTATCCACATGTTCCGGTACTACTTTTCCTAGATAATTAGCCCCAGAAACAATTTCAGCAATCAGCAAAGTGATTAGTCCTGCAAAAAATGCAATGAGGATGACCAATGATATTAAAACGGCTGCAGACCGCGGGATTCTTGCTTTATTCTCAAAGAGGTTCACTAAAGGATTGATGATAAAGGCAATGCCGATCGCAATTAAAAAAGGATAGGTAACGGTGGAAATATAGTATAGGCCTATCAATGAAATGACGATAATTCCAATTACAAATATAAACCGGAGGGTCCGATATATAAATTCCGGATTCAACAATGATCAACCACCTTTGATATCAAATATAAGTATTATTCTACATGGTGTTGCAACTGAAAAAAAGTTCCAATTTTATTAACGTTTTTGCAAAACAACCCTTTGTGAAAAAATATACAAAGTTTTTAGTATGTTAGGATAATATTGGCATCACTTTGAAGGGGTGAAAATATGTTTGTTCAGCCAATGCTCTTTTTATTATTGCTCCTTGGAATTGCCCTTTTGGCTAAAAATCAATCACTGCTCATAGCTGTCGTGGTTTTAATTGTATTAAAAATCATAGGGATTGATGAAAAAATATTTTCAGCGCTGCAGACAAAAGGCATCAATTGGGGAGTCACCATCATCACAATCGCTGTTTTAGCACCTATTGCCAGTGGTGCGATCGGCTTTAAAGAATTAGGGGAATCCATGAAATCTCCTTTGGCATGGATTGCGTTATTGGCAGGGATGGCGGTCGCACTGATCGCGAAGAGCGGGTTGGGGCTCCTTGAAGATGACCCCCATATCACCACTGCGTTGGTCCTGGGAACGATAATATCCGTCTCATTATTCAATGGTGTCGCTGTGGGACCGTTGATTGGAGCCGGCATTGCTTATATGGCAATGAAAGTCATGCAAATATTTACATGATCTTATGCAAGTTATTATATTAGTAAAGAACCAAATTTTATCACCAGAAAAGAGTTTCTTCTGGTGAATTTTTGATTATTTAAGTTTTTCTAAAAAAATAATTTTTATTTATTTTAATGCGTATCCGTTCACAAAAGTCAGATAATTGTTTATAATAGGAAATGTAAGCGTATGCTAAAAAAATGTCGTTTTTCGCAAGAGAATGTCGAAGTATTTCTGTGCATGTTTGTCAAATGAGCAAGCGCTCGATAGCCCAAGGAAATTCCTTTGGTGAAGAAATACATTGAACAAGCCTAATTGGCTTTTTGCTCCACATTGCAATGGTGATGTGAGATTTATATTGATAAAGGAGAGATTGATATGACAGCAACACGAGGTTTAGAAGGTGTTGTAGCTACAACTTCTTCCATCAGCTCAATCATCGATGACACCCTTACATATGTAGGCTATAACATCGACGACTTGGCAGAAAACGCAAGCTTTGAAGAGGTAATCTACCTGCTTTGGCACGGCCAGCTTCCTACTGCAGGTCAGCTTAACGAATTGAAAGAACAATTGGCTAAGGATGCCGCGGTGCCACAGGAAGTATTGAATCAATTTAAAACGTTTCCAATCAATAAAGTGCATCCAATGGCAGCAATCCGTACAGCGGTTTCTTCCCTTGGTTTATTCGATGAAGAAGCGGATGTCATGGAAAAGGATGCCAACTATCGCAAAGCGGTTCGTCTTCAAGCAAAATTACCTACACTTGTAACTGCGTTTGCGCGTATCCGCAAAGGATTGGAGCCGATCGCACCAAAGAGAGATCTTGGTTTTGCTGCTAATTTCCTATACATGCTTACTGGCGAAGAACCGAAAGATATTGCGGTTGAAGCATTCAATAAAGCGTTGGTCCTTCATGCAGACCACGAACTAAATGCATCCACATTCACTGCGCGAGTGTGTGTCGCCACTTTATCCGATGTGTATTCAGGCGTAACGGCAGCAATCGGTGCGTTGAAAGGACCTCTTCATGGCGGTGCTAATGAACAGGTTATGAAGATGTTGACCGAAATCGGCTCTGTTGAAAATGTAGATTCGTATATTCATGAGAAATTGAACAATAAAGAAAAAATCATGGGCTTCGGTCACCGTGTTTACCGTAAAGGGGATCCACGCGCGAAACACCTAAGAGAAATGTCAGAAAAGCTTACAAAATTAACGGGTGAATCCCATTTCTATGAAATGTCCACAAAAATTGAAAATATCGTGACATCAGAAAAAGGGCTTCCGCCAAATGTTGATTTCTATTCTGCATCTGTGTACCACAGCTTAGGGATCGACCATGATCTATTCACACCGATCTTTGCTGTAAGCCGTGTATCCGGTTGGCTTGCCCATATTCTTGAACAGTATGAAAATAACCGCTTGATCCGTCCGCGTGCTGATTATACCGGTCCAGGAATGCAAACTTACGTGCCTGTTGAAAAACGCGGATAACGCCTTTATTTACAAATTGAAAAATTATTGTTGTAATATGTAATGTGAGTTTAAAAGGTTAGGGGCAGCTGCCATCTAACCTTTGATATTGATATTGGAGGGAAAGACATGTCACAAGGTGAAAAAATTACTGTAGAAAATGGTGTATTAAACGTTCCTAACAACCCAATCGTTCCATTTATCGAAGGAGACGGCACAGGTCCTGATATCTGGGCTTCTGCATCACGCGTATTGGATGCAGCTGTGGAAAAAGCTTACAATGGTGAGCGCAAATTAGTATGGAAAGAAGTATTGGCAGGGGAAAAAGCATTTAATAAAACAGGTGAATGGCTCCCAAGCGAAACACTTGATGTTATCCGCGAATATTTCATTGCCATCAAAGGACCTCTTACGACACCGGTAGGCGGCGGAATCCGTTCATTGAACGTAGCGCTTCGCCAAGAATTGGACCTTTTTGTGTGCCTGCGTCCAGTCCGCTATTTTGATGGAGTACCATCCCCAGTAAAGCGTCCTGAAGATACAGACATGGTTATCTTCCGTGAAAATACTGAAGATATTTATGCCGGAATCGAGTATGCAAAAGGTTCAGATGAAGTGAAAAAAGTTATCGAATTCCTTCAAAATGAAATGGGCGTTAACAAAATCAGATTCCCTGAAACTTCCGGAATCGGCATTAAGCCAGTTTCTGAAGAAGGTACAAGCCGTCTTGTTCGTGCAGCAATCAATTATGCCATCACTGAAGGACGCAAATCTGTAACATTGGTTCACAAAGGGAATATCATGAAATTTACTGAAGGTGCCTTCAAAAACTGGGGCTACGAGCTTGCTGAAAAAGAATTCGGAGATAAAGTCTTCACTTGGGCACAATATGACAAGATCAAAGAAGAAAAAGGATTGGATGCTGCCAATCAAGCACAATCCGAAGCCGAAGCTGCTGGGAAAATCATCGTAAAAGATGCAATCGCAGATATCTTCTTACAGCAAATCTTGACGCGCCCAGCTGAGTTTGATGTAGTGGCTACTATGAATTTGAACGGAGACTACATCTCTGATGCATTGGCTGCTCAAGTAGGCGGAATCGGAATCGCTCCTGGTGCAAACATCAACTATGAAACAGGACACGCGATTTTTGAAGCTACTCATGGAACAGCTCCTAAATATGCTGGCCTTGATAAAGTAAATCCTTCCTCCGTCATCCTTTCTGGTGTGTTAATGCTTGAACACCTTGGATGGAGCGAAGCAGCCAACCTTATCACAAAAGCAATGGAAAAATCCATCGCATCAAAAGTAGTAACATATGACTTCGCCCGCTTAATGGACGGAGCAACTGAAGTAAAATGCTCTGAATTCGGAGACGAACTAATCAAGAATATGTAAGCAGAAAAGCGAGGCAGCTTGATCAGAGGCGTATAGATTGGGAAAATTAGAATGCAAATTTTCCTTGGACTGAAGTGTTGACTTTTCGTAAGCACGCTGAAGGAAGTCTACTAGCCTCTAGTTGCCGGAGCTGGACATGCAGAAAAGCGGAGCCGGTTGAACCGGCTCCGCGATTTAATAGAAACTGGATCACTCTTGCTCGGCTGTTCATTGTGGACAGAATATTACATAGCAAACAAATAAAGGGGGAATCTCTCATGTCAATCAAGCGTAAAAAGATTTCTGTAATTGGTGGAGGATTTACTGGCGCTACAACTGCATTTTTACTTGCTCAAAAAGAGCTCGGCGATGTCGTTTTGGTCGATATCCCTCAAATGGAAAACCCAACTAAAGGGAAAGCACTGGATATGCTTGAAGCAAGCCCTGTACAAGGTTTCGACGCCAACATTACTGGAACAGCAGACTACGAGGACACGAAGGATTCAGATATCGTAGTCATTACCGCTGGAATCGCACGCAAGCCGGGCATGAGCAGAGATGACCTCGTGCAAACGAATCAAAAAATCATGAAGAGTGTAACCCAGGAAATCGTAAAATTTTCTCCAAACTGCTTGATCATCGTTTTAACGAACCCGGTGGATGCAATGACCTATACAGTATTCAAAGAATCAGGATTCCCGAAAAGCAGGGTAATCGGTCAATCCGGCGTTCTTGATACAGCAAGGTTCCGTACATTTGTGGCACAGGAACTTAACCTTTCAGTCAAGGATGTCACTGGATTTGTATTGGGCGGGCATGGAGACGATATGGTTCCGCTTGTGCGATATTCCTATGCTGGAGGAATACCACTTGAAACATTGATTCCTCAAGACCGCCTGGAAGCGATTGTTGAGCGCACGCGCAAAGGCGGCGGTGAAATCGTAAATCTTCTAGGCAACGGGAGTGCATATTATGCACCTGCCGCGTCATTGGTTGAAATGTGCGAGGCCATCCTGAAAGATCAGCGCCGTGTACTTCCAACCATTGCCTACCTCGAAGGTGAGTACGGGTATGATGGCATTTATTTGGGAGTCCCTACAATCGTTGGCGGCAATGGATTGGAAAAAATCATCGAATTGGAACTTACCGATGATGAAAAAGCAGCACTAACAAAATCTGCCGATTCCGTTAAAAATGTAATGAGTTCGCTTGCATGAAACTATCTATCATCACGCCGAGGCAATGGATGCCTTGGCGTTTTTCTATGGAATGATGGCTCTAGGATAGAACATCGTGCCGATAAAAGGACAGATCACTGAGAAAATGGAGCGCCATCTTCAATTCACATCAGAGCACCTCATAAAATTTCTTTTGAAAGGGTAGGTTAAAAATGCTATGATAGAATCAAAAGACAGACAATACAGAGTTTTCTTTATTTTTTTATTTAAATTGTAAACGGTTACATATTTCGGAGGTGTCTTTATGCTGCTGGGAAAAAAGCGAAAAATGGGTAGGAAAATCGAAGAGATTTGTGTCGGTGAAAAACTGACCCTAACAGAAAAAATTGAAGATAAGGACCTTTTATTATTCCTTGGCTTGACCAATGATGCGAATCCTTTATATATTCAACATGATTATGCATCGCAGACTCCATTTAAGAAACCTATAGTTCCTACAATCATGCTTACTGGTACGATAACCGCTGCAGTTTCGAAATATCTGCCTGGACCAGGCTCACATATTTTAAAACATGAAATCGAATTCCCAAAACCGGTATACCATTATGGGACAGTAGAGTTTTTATTTGAGGTAACCAAGGTGAATAAGGAAGAGCGAACAGTAGAAGTGAAGGTCCATGCAACAAACGAGGAAAATGAAACGGTCGTCACCGGTATGGTCCTTGTTTGTCCGCCACAGCAAATCGACGGAATGAACGGGAATGCATTGGAAAATTTCTAACATGATGAAATAACAATCCATTCATTCTAAAGTTTGCTCAGACCGAAGACAAATGAGATTCTTGTCTAGGGTTTATTTTAATGATTGTAAATTGAGATTGTTCACCACTGCAAGGGATCAGGGTCGAGCTTCTATAGTTCCTATGTGCATGATTCTCCACTGTCCTTCTTATTCCAATGGACATATAATGGTGCTAAGTGGATTGGAGCGGAAGGCACTTGACTCCTGCGGGAAATAGAGGGAAGCAAGTGCCTGCAGCGGAAAGGAATGGACAATGTTTTTAGTGAAAACACCTATCTAAGTTAAAATAAATGATTAACGCAAAAAGAGGAGCACAAGAAAGGTTCTCAATGCAATTGATCTAAATTGTGATTGTCCCATCGGGGGCAATCTTTTTTTATTTATCATTGATTTGGGAATTATATTATAATAAGGTCAAGAAGTGGTTCCTGGATGAAGGGGTTTTAATTTTTGATAAAAGATGGAGGACTTCATGAGTAAAAAAATTTTGATCGTCGAAGATGAACAATCAATCGCAACACTACTAAAGTATAACCTTGAACAAGCCGGCTATGATGCATTGACCGCTCCAGACGGTGAGCAAGGAAAAGTACTGGCCATCGAGCAGCATCCAGACTTGATCATATTGGATTTGATGCTGCCTAAACTGGATGGAATTGAAGTTTGCAAAGAGCTTCGCCAGCAAAAAGTCATGACTCCGATCTTGATGCTTACGGCTAAAGATGACGAATTCGATAAGGTTCTTGGATTGGAATTAGGTGCAGATGATTATATGACAAAGCCTTTTAGTCCGAGAGAGGTTGTGGCTCGAGTAAAAGCGATCCTTCGCAGGTCCCAAGTACAGGCAGAGCTTGTCGAAGGGACGCAAGAAGAGCGGGTATGCATTGAAATTGGCGGGCTGAAAATTTACCCTGAACATTATGAAGCTTATTTCGATGATAATTTGTTGGAATTCACACCAAAGGAATTTGAGCTTCTTTTGTATTTGGCAAAGAATAAAGGTCGTGTATTGACGAGGGATCAATTACTGAGCGCGGTCTGGAATTACGATTTTGCCGGTGACACTAGAATTGTGGATGTACATATCAGCCATTTAAGGGAGAAAATTGAAAGTAATACAAAGAAACCAGCGTATATCAAGACGATCAGAGGATTAGGCTACAAATTAGAGGAGCCCAAAGGTATATGAATCGTTTTAGAACAAAATTATTAGTGGCATTGATATCATTAATTTTACTTGTTCTATTAGCGCTGGGTCTTTTACTGGGCCAATTATTTAAGAGTTATTATTTAAATATATTCAATGAGCGGTTGGAAAAAGAAACGACCTATCTAGCAGAGAGAATTGAAGAAAATGGCGGTCTTTCAGAATTGAATCGAACACATTTGAAATCGAGCGTCAATCTACTGGACCTTCATTTAACGGTGCTTAATTCGAATGGAGATGTGCTTTTCGATAATGGATCGCCTTTGAGCATCAATGACAAAGCTAATGAAGATATTGTTCGGTCCATTTTCAAAGAAATGAAGAAAAAAAATAGTACAAGCGGCAATGTAAAGCGTGCTGCCAATGATTTGCAATTTTATTGGAAACCGATCATATCACAAAAAGATAAAAAAGCAGTCGAAGGCCTGCTTGTTGTGAGTGCGAAAGTCGATGAGCTAAAGCGGATTTATCAGCAGATTTGGCTCATTCTCAGCATTTCGCTTGGCTTGGCGTTGGTTGTGATCATCCTGCTTGGTACAAGAATCATGACAAGCTATACAAAGCCGATTGAATCTGCAACTAAAGTGGCAATAGAATTGGCAAAAGGCAATTACAGAGCAAGGACGTATGAAGAACAAGTGAATGAAGCCGGGATGCTAAGTTCGTCCATCAATATTTTGGCCAGGAATCTTCAAGAAATGGTGGTTTCCCAGGAGATGCAGCAGGATCGCTTGAGCACCCTCATTGAAAATATGGGGAGCGGACTGGTCCTGATCGACAGTAGGGGCTATGTTACATTGATCAATCGATCCTACAAGGAAAATTTCAATATCGAGCCAACGGAATTCTTGCAAAAACGCTATCATGAAGTAATCAAGCACAAAGAAGTTGTAAAACTGGTAGAAGAAATTTTTATGACGGAGAAAAACGTCAGACGGCAGCTGCTGCTATCCCTTGATATTGAAAGGCGCCATTTTGAAGTATACGGTGCGCCGATCATCGGAACGAATGATGAATGGAATGGGATTCTATTAGTATTTCACGATATTACAGATCTTAAGATGCTCGAACAGATGAGGAAAGATTTCGTTGCGAACGTATCGCATGAATTGAAAACACCGATCACTTCGATCAAAGGCTTTTCAGAAACGCTTCTGGACGGGGCGATGCATGATGAAGAGGCTTTGAAGTCATTTCTCAATATCATTTTAAATGAAAGCGACCGACTTCAATCCTTGATTCAGGATTTGTTGGATTTATCAAAGATCGAACAGCAAGGATTTAAATTGAATGTTCAGCCGCTTGACCTTTCCCATATGCTGGAGGAGGTCATGAAAATGCTGGAAAACAAGGCAGATAGTAAAAATATTGAGTTGCAGTACAATACGGAAGACCTCCTTGAAATTGAAGGAGATGTATATAGGCTTAAGCAGGTTTTTATCAATCTGATCAATAATGCCATCGCTTATACACCATCCGGCGGCAGCATTAAAGTCCACGCCTCCAGTGTAGGTTCAAGGGTAAAGGTGGAAGTATCAGACACTGGAATCGGGATAGCCCAAGAGGAAATACCGCGGATTTTCGAAAGGTTTTACCGAGTCGACAAAGCCCGCAGCCGAAATTCAGGCGGGACTGGTTTGGGGCTTGCCATTGTCAAGCATCTTGTTGAAGCACATAGGGGCTATATATCCGTAAAAAGTAAGGTTGGAGAAGGGACTGTCTTCACAGTTTATTTAACGAAATCATTTCCGGCAAAATAATATTAGGATTAAAGTCTGTTTACGTTATTTTTACAAATAGTTTATTCTTTCTTAACATACGCTTGCTACAATCATAAGTGAAAACCCCTTCATCCAAGGAGCCAGAAAAAAGACATGAACCTACCCCGTTCATGTCTTTTTTCATGCATTCCTATTGTACATTTCCCCTTTAGAAATCATTCCCTTTAGTTTTTTCTTCTTCCAATGGAACTTTTTACATATATATCCGTATTACAATTAGCACATCTTCAAGAAAGGACGATACTTATGAGTTTAAAAAGAATTTATTCGCTTATCGGTATTTTGGTTGGCGTCATTGTACTCGCCATTGTATTATTTTCTTCTTGGTATACCGTTGATGAATCCGATCAGGCTGTCATCCTGACTTTTGGAAAGGCAGAGGATGCAATACAAGAACCTGGCCTTCATTTCAAAATGCCTTGGCCGATTCAGTCGGTCGAAAAGCTTTCAAAAGAGACATACAGCCTTCAGTTTGGATATGAAGAAAAAGATGGGAAGGTTAAAGAACATCCCAATGATACAAAGATGATCACCGGTGATGAAAACATTGTCTTGGCTGATCTTGTCGTTCAATGGAAAATCACCAATCCGAAGAAATACTTGTTCAATTCAGATAATCCAAAAGAGCTTTTGTATGATACGACTTCAGCATCGTTAAGAAGCATCATTGGAAGCTCGAAAATCGACGACGCACTGACTTCCGGAAAGGGTGAAATCGAAGCGAAGGTCAGGGATTTACTGGCCAGCCTTATCAAAAAATATGACTTGGGGATATCTATCCTGGCGGTGAAGCTGCAAGATGTTGAGCTCCCGAATAAAGATGTCCGCAGTGCTTTTACAAATGTGACGGATGCACGCGAAACGATGAATACAAAGATAAATGAAGCAAAGAAATATCGAAACAAAACCCTGAATGAGTCGCAAGGTGAGAAGGATGCGATCATTTCAAAAGCTGAAGGGGATAAAGCGGCACGTATCCAAACGGCTCGAGGGGACGTTGCTTTATTCAATAAGCTATTCGAACAATATAAAACGAATCCCGAAATTACGAAACAGCGTTTAGTACTTGAAACGCTCGAGCAAGTATTGCCCAACGCCGAAATATATATCATGAAAGATGAAGGGAATACTCTCAAGTACTTCCCGATTAAACCTATCGATCAAGAGTCGGCAAAACCCTCACAGGAAGGGAGCGACAATCAATAATGTCAGATAAAAATGTTGTAAACATCAATGAAGGTCAACGATCGGGTTTTGAATGGAGGCGCTATACCAAATTGGGAATCTCCCTTATCCTGTTTGTAGTGATTGCTGCAATCATCCTGGCCAACACATTTATTGTGAAAGAAGGAGAGTACAAAGTGGTCCGCCAATTTGGTGAAGTCGTAAAGATCATAAGCAAACCAGGAATCAATTTTAAAATTCCATTTGTGCAAAGTGTATCTACATTGCCAAAATATCAAATGACCTATGATGTATCAGAGGCAGAAATCAATACAAAGGATAAGAAAAGGATGATCATCGATAACTATGCGGTTTGGAGGATTACAAATCCGAAAAAAATGATCACAAATGCAAGGACGGTGACCGGAGCGGAAACCAGGATGGAGGAATTCATTTATTCCGTTGTCCGTGCGGAGCTTGGTCAGCTCAACTACGATGAAATCATCAATGATGAAAATTCTTCAAGGGGAAGCCTGAACGACAGGGTCACAGAAAAGGTGAATAAGCTATTGAATAACGATCATTACGGAATCGAAGTGACGGATGTTCGGATGAAGCGGACAGATCTACCTGAAGAAAATGAAAAGTCCGTCTATACGAGGATGATCTCGGAGAGGGAAACGAAAGCACAAGAATATTTATCCCAAGGTGATGCTGAAAAAAATAGAATCACGGCAGAGACTGATAAAGAGGTGAAAGAGCTCTTGTCCAAAGCAAAAGCTGATGCTGAAGTCATCCGCGGTGAAGGTGAGGGTGAGGCAGCAAAAATTTATAATCAGACCTTCTCAAAAGATCCAGAGTTCTATAACTTATACAGAACACTGCAATCCTATAAAAAAACGATCGGGAAGAAGACGGTCATCGTCCTTCCATCTGATTCTCCTTATGCTAGGATTTTGCAGGGATATACAAAATAGTCTTTGAATAGGCCGCTATTTTCCTTTTCTTTATCGAACATGATAAAATAAAGATGGGAAAATAACGGCTTTTTTATATTTTTGAAGAACTAAATCAACTCCAATCGGGAGGTATTAGAATTGGGAAAAAACAAGAAAAAATTAGTATTGATCGACGGGAACAGCATCGCCTACCGTGCGTTTTTTGCGCTGCCTCTCCTGAATAACGACAAAGGTATACATACAAATGCAGTTTATGGGTTTACGACAATGCTTCAAAAGATACTGGATGAAGAGAAGCCTACACATCTTCTAGTAGCATTCGATGCGGGTAAAACGACATTCAGACATAAGACGTTCAAGGAATATAAAGGGGGACGTCAAAAAACCCCACCTGAATTATCCGAACAATTTCCCTTCATCCGGGAATTGTTGAATGCTTATCAAATCAAACAATACGAGCTTGAAAATTATGAGGCGGATGACATTATCGGCACACTTTCTTTGCAAGCTGAAAAAGACGGCTACGAAGTAAAAGTCATATCCGGGGATAAGGATTTGACCCAATTGAGTTCAGACCATACGACGGTTGCCATCACAAGAAAAGGAATGACCGATATCGAAGTATACACCCCGGAACATATCAAGGAAAAGTATGGACTGGCTCCGGAACAAATCATCGATATGAAAGGCCTGATGGGCGATAACTCTGATAATATTCCAGGTGTCCCTGGTGTAGGGGAAAAAACGGCCATTAAATTGCTGGGGCAGTTTGAAACTCTGGAAAAACTGCTGGATTCCATCGATGAAGTCAGCGGAAAGAAATTAAAGGAAAAGCTCGAGGAATTTAAAGATCAAGCGATCATGAGCAAGGAGCTTGCCACGATCATGCGTGAAGCCCCTGTAGAAATTGGAATGGATGACCTTCAATATGAAGAATGGAATGCGGATAAAGTTGTAGCCATTTATAAAGAACTTGGCTTCAATTCACTGCTGGAAAAGATGGGCTCTGAAGGTGAAACTGCTCAGGAGGAAATGAAAGATCTTTCATATGAGATCGTGAATGAGCTGACAGATGAGCATTTGACAAGTGAGGCTTCCCTCTATATAGAAATTTTTGGTGAAAATTATCAAGTAGGAGAAATGATCGGGATCGGTTTGAACAACAAAAACGGGAACTATTTCATCCCTACGGATACTGCAGCGGGATCGGAGCGTTTCAAAGAATGGGCTGCGGATGAAAATAAGAAGAAAAAAGTATTTGATGCAAAGAAATCCATCGTTTCCCTGCAGAAAAAGGGCATTGATTTAAACGGTGTCGAATTTGATTTGCTTATTGCCTCCTACATTCTCAATCCATCTGAATCTGGCGACGATTTTGCTTCAGTGGCTAAGCGTCATGGCTATCATGATGTACAGCCAGATGAAGCGGTATATGGAAAAGGTGCCAAAAGAAAAGTTCCCGATGACGAAGCTGTGCTGGCTGAGCATCTTGCCAGAAAAGCAGCAGGCATCAATTTAGTGGCATCTGATTGTGTCGATGGGTTAAAGGAGAACCATCAGCTCGAATTATTTTTAGATCTTGAATTGCCGCTATCCATCATTTTGGCAGATATGGAAGCGACGGGTGTGAAAGTGGACGTCCAGCGGTTGAAGGACATGAATAAAGACTTGACAGAGCGTCTGAAACAAATAGAAGAAGACATTTTCAAGATGGCCGGAGAAGAATTCAATATTAATTCACCGAAACAGCTAGGCGTGGTACTTTTCGAGAAGCTGGGGCTGCCGGTCATCAAAAAGACAAAGACAGGGTATTCCACTTCGGCAGATGTGCTTGAAAAGCTGGAGTCTAAGCATGATGTTGTCAGACAGATTCTTCATTACCGTCAATTGGGCAAACTGCAATCAACCTATATTGAAGGTTTGTTAAAAGTGGTGCATGAAGATAGCCATAAAGTTCACACCCGCTTTAACCAGGCTCTTACACAAACAGGAAGGCTCAGTTCAACAGACCCGAACCTTCAAAACATTCCAATCCGTTTAGAAGAGGGCAGAAAGATTCGCCAGGCATTCATCCCTTCACAGGAAGGCTGGGTCATATTTGCAGCGGATTACTCCCAAATCGAGCTTCGTGTCCTTGCGCACATTGCTAATGATGAAAAACTTGTTGAAGCATTTAAAGAGAATATGGATATCCATACAAAAACAGCAATGGATGTATTTCATGTAGGGAAAGATGAAGTTACATCGAACATGAGGAGACAAGCAAAGGCTGTTAACTTTGGAATTGTATATGGAATCAGCGACTATGGATTATCCCAGAGCTTGGGGATAACGCGCAAGGAAGCTGGTGAATTCATCGATCGTTACTTGGAGAGCTTTCCGGGAGTCAAGGAATACATGACAGACATTGTCCAGGAAGCGAAGCAAAATGGTTATGTTTCCACATTGCTTCACCGAAGAAGATATATCCCTGAAATCACCAGCCGCAACTTTAATTTGAGAAGCTTTGCTGAAAGGACTGCAATGAATACACCGATTCAAGGAAGTGCAGCGGATATCATCAAGCTGGCGATGATCCAGATGGCAGACCGGTTAAAGGAAGAAAATCTGGAAACACGCCTGTTGCTGCAGGTTCACGATGAATTGATCTTTGAAGCACCGGAAAAAGAAATTGAAACATTGAAAAAAATCGTTCCTGAAGTGATGGAGAATGCCATCTCACTAGAAGTGCCATTGAAGGTGGACTTCGCTTATGGATCGACTTGGTATGATGCAAAATAGTTCATTTTGGGGTGAAAGCAATGCCTGAACTTCCAGAGGTAGAAACTGTCAGAAGAACATTAACGGAATTAGTGGTGGGGAGAACCATATCAGATGTAAAAGTGATGTGGCCCAAAATCATTAAGCATCCCGAAGAAGTACAGGAATTTTGTACTTTGCTTAGGGGTGAAACGATTCATTCAGTCGGTAGGAGAGGGAAATTCCTCATTTTTTATCTTGATCAATTTACCCTTGTCTCCCATTTACGGATGGAAGGGAAATATGGACTTTTCAATGCTGAAGATCCCATGGATCTTCACACCCATATTACGTTCACATTTGAAGATGGTTTTGAATTGAGGTATAAGGATGTCCGGAAATTCGGCACGATGCACCTATTTCAAAAGGGAGCTGAATTTGATGTGCTCCCATTGAAAAAATTAGGGCCTGAACCTTTTTCCAAGGAGTTTTCCTTGCAAATGCTGACTGAAAAACTACAAAAAACGGAAAGGGCCGTCAAAGCTGTCCTCCTCGATCAAAATGTCGTGGTGGGCCTTGGCAATATTTATGTGGATGAAGTCCTTTTCCGTGCGGGCGTCCATCCTGAAAAGAAAGCAAGTTCACTCACTCCTTCCGAAGTAGAAAGGATTCATAAAGAAACGATAAAGACTTTGCAGGAGGCTGTTGACAAAGGGGGAAGCACGATCCGGTCGTATCTCAATTCGCAAGGGCAGATCGGGATGTTTCAATTGAGCCTGTTTGTTTACGGACGTAAAGGAGAACCATGCAGGGTTTGCGGCACCGAGATAGAAAAATTTGTAGCTGCTGGCCGCGGAACACATATATGTCCTTCTTGTCAGAAAAGAACTTAAAATGGACCTTTAACAGTGTTCTAGCTCCTTCCATATACTATTTTATCGATTGTGTTTGGAAGGAGTATCATCATGGAATTTTCGCTGTCACTATTACTATTGGCCCTTGCTGTAAGTCTTGATAATTTCAGCACAGGGCTTACTTATGGATTAAGAAAAATGCATATTCCTTTAAAGTCCATTATCATCATCGCCTGTTGTTCTGCAGCATCCCTTCTGCTAGCAATGCTGATGGGAAACATTGTTGGAAAGTTCCTTTCCCCCAACGTGGCCAACTATGCCGGCGGGATCATTTTAATCTTTTTGGGTGGCTGGGTGCTATTTCAATTCTTTCGTCCTGAAAAACAACAGGAAAATGAAAAAACGATTATTAACTTTGAAATCCGTTCACTCGGAGTCGTCATTCAAATCTTGAAAAAGCCTACAAGTGCTGACTTCGACAAATCGGGAACCATCACGGGCGTAGAGGCGTTGATGCTCGGAGTCGCATTGTCGCTGGATGCATTCGGTGCAGGATTCGGTGCAGCGATGCTCGGCTACTCCCCATTGATATTGTCGGTCACGGTAGCTTTGATGAGTATGCTATTTGTAACAAGCGGAATGAAAATCGGGTCGATCTTCTCCCATGTAAGCTGGGTGCAAAGAATGTCTTTCTTACCTGGATTGCTTTTAATTTTGATTGGAATTTTAAAAATATAGTCAGTTAGAAAGGATTCACTATGTCACTTATTATCGGATTAACCGGCGGGATTGCCAGTGGAAAAAGCACAGTTTCGGAAATGCTCAATCATCGGGGATTTAAAATAATTGATGCAGATATCGCGGCAAGGGAAGTTGTCAAAGCCGGTGCTCCAGCATTGTGCGAGATTGTTGATGCATTTGGCCGGGGGATCCTGCTGGCTGATGGAAATCTTGACAGAGCCAAATTAGGGAAGATCATCTTCCATGACCAAGAACAAAGGAAGAAACTGAATGGAATCGTTCATCCTGCTGTTCGAAAATGGATGAATGAGCGCAAGGATGAAGCGATTGAACAAGGGAAGCGTACAATCTTCCTCGATATCCCTCTTCTATACGAAAGCAACTTGACGTATATGGTCGAGAAGGTCATACTCGTCTACGTAGATGAAGAAGTCCAGCTTCATAGACTAATGGAGCGCAATGGTTTAAGTAAGGATGAAGCTTCGGCCAGAATCTCTTCCCAACTCCCGCTTAGCCAAAAGGTAAAAATGGCCGATGTGGTCATTGACAATAATGACAGAAGAGAAAATACAGAAGCACAATTGGAACAGCTCATTTCAAAATGGGGGTTGCTTCCATAAAGAAAGCCGTCTCATGCGCAGGAAACAGTGCATAGAGAACGGCTTTTTTTTATGTTAACCGTTACAAGCGGCCTGCCGATGTGCCGGTGGAGATTGTTTTGTTGATTTTTTCCTTCTAACCAAGTTTTTTTTCAGAATATTACTTTAATTAAAATTCCGCACATTTATCATTACATACTCCCTTTAATATGTTATACTAATTACAGTTAATTCGCTTAATAAGTATAACATTTATGTGGGAGGATCCGATAATGAATGCCAAAATTGCGATAAATGGGTTCGGACGTATTGGAAGAATGGTTTTTAGAAAAGCCGTTATGGAAGATAATTTGAACATTGTAGCCATAAATGCTAGTTATCCTGCAGAAACTTTGGCGCATTTAATTAAGTATGACACTAATCATGGCACTTTCGATGGAGAAGTGTCCCATGAAGAAAATAAATTGATCGTCAACGGTCATCCTATTAGGTTGATCAATCAGCGCAACCCTGAGATGTTACCTTGGAAAGAACTTGGCATTGATATTGTCATTGAAGCTACAGGTAAATTCAATTCACGCGATCAAGCCGCACTTCACTTGGAAGCCGGAGCGAAGAAAGTCATTCTGACCGCACCAGGGAAAAATGAAGATGTGACGATTGTCATGGGTGTAAATGAAAGCGCATTAAATATTCATGAACACGACGTCATTTCCAATGCATCATGTACAACGAATTGCTTAGCGCCGGTTGCGAAAATACTGGATGAGCAATTTGGCATTGAAAATGGTCTTATGACAACCGTCCATGCTTATACAAATGATCAAAAGAATATTGACAATCCTCACAAGGATTTACGCCGTGCACGTGCTTGCGGCCAATCAATCATTCCGACAACGACAGGAGCTGCAAAAGCTTTATCGCTCGTTTTGCCTCAGCTGAAGGGAAAGCTTCACGGGATGGCGCTGCGTGTGCCGACGCCGAACGTATCGCTGGTAGACTTAGTGGTGGACTTAAAGCAGGAAGTTTCGGTTGAGGCTATCAACCAAGCATTCCAGACAGCTTCTGCCGACAGCCTGAACGGCATTCTGCAATATACGACTGAACCGCTTGTCTCCATAGATTTCAATACCAACCCGCATTCGGCCATCATCGATGGACTTTCCACTATGGTGATTGACGGTACAAAAGTGAAAGTTTTGGCGTGGTATGACAATGAATGGGGATACTCTTGCAGGGTTGTAGATCTTGCTAAGTATGTAGCGAATGAAATGAAAGTAGTATCCGAGCTTAAAGCTGTTTAAGAATCGGTAGTGGCCCGTCCTCTCAGGATGGGCTTTTTTAATTAAGGATGTTTTCGTAAAGATTGTTGGTGAAATCGTACTGACGATTTTAACACGTAAAAAGGTGTTTAACGCTTATAGGATCCCGGCTCTTTTCTTGATTATCTGGCCATTTTAAAGATGAAAAATGAATGGACAATCCTATTTTAGTCGTTACAGCAACAAAGTTCGAGAAAAGAGCCAAAATTATTTATGGTGTTTTTGGAACGCTCTTTTCGTAAAGTTTGTTGCTATTCATTAAAGGTGCTCCAATCAACAACATATGATGAGTTATTTCAAAGAAAAATTGTTTTTAAAAAACAATCTTTGAGAAAAGAGCCATTTGGAAAATACGCTGAATATCTCAAGAATTTTCTCGCGAATTTGTTATTTTAAAAGATTATTTTGTCAATCATCCATAAATTGATGTGGATTGGACGGCAGGTACGAGAATCCTCGAAAATGAAAAAGTATTTTTTTCGTGCGGCGTTAGCACGAAGAATTGATTTCGTTTCACCGCACGTCCTGCAGAGGAAGTCAACTTTTATTTTAAATCAACAATGTTTACCATAGGAGCTTTAAAAATTTGGGCACAAATTTTTAAAAACTTTTATTGCAAAAAGAATTTAAACAAAGTATACTATTTTTCGTGAACTTCTTGATCTTTGTCAAGAATAAAACATTGACTACTTAAAGGGTTAGGACCTCTTTGGACTAACTTTCCCCCGTGGTAGTTGTAGAATGAATTGTTTTAGTGATCGCAAAAAATTAAGGTAAAAGGGGGAAACGATCAATGGAAACAATGGGTCGTCATGTAATCTCAGAATTATGGGGTTGTGATTTTGAAAAGCTGAACAACGTGGAACAGATTGAGCAAACATTTGTAGATGCTGCGCTAAAATCAGGTGCAGAAGTTCGGGAGGTTGCCTTTCATAAATTTGCTCCACAAGGTGTGAGTGGTGTTGTCATCATTTCTGAATCCCACTTAACCATCCACAGTTTTCCAGAGCATGGTTATGCAAGTATTGATGTGTACACTTGCGGCGATTTAGATCCAAATATCGCTGCTGACTATATTGCAGAAGCATTGGGTGCCCAAACTCGCGAAAATATCGAATTGCCGCGTGGAATGGGTCCAGTACAAGTAAAACAATCAAAAGTAAAAGCATTATAATAACAACGACATCGAATGAAAAGGTCGGCTCTCAAATATGAGTCGATCTTTTTTGATTTTGGCTGTCTTCTCGAAGGTATTGATGTAACAAATAATAATCCTTATACAAACATAGCCATGATTTTTTGTCCTTATACGCTGTGGGATTAATTATGGTAAAATGTAAGAAAAGACTATTTTGGAGGACGAGCAGTGAGTTTCTTTAGAACCTTGTTTCAACGATTTCAGCACCAATGCGAGACTTCAGAAAAACATTCGGATCCGTCATTGGCCACTCATTATTATCGTACATCATTTGATAAAGCCTTCGAGGCGGTGGGGGAAATTTTCTCAGACAGCATGTATAAACCAATATCCCATTCAAAAGAACATGGGGAGTGGGCTTTTCAGAAGAAAGGAATTTTCATCATCGCTTCTATCGTAACGGTACGGCCTTTCGAAACGGCGATTGATTTTAAAATAACAAGTGATGATACGAAAATCAGCGGCCCTTACCCCAAGCTGAGGAAGGAAATCATTTCTTATTACAATTGGTTGGACGGGAATCTGCCTGTCTTGAACAGGAAATAATGAACATCTTGTACAGAGGGTATCTTTTATATAAGATAATGGTAATACAAATGATTACTGAATCGGAGTTGATAGGATGATTTGCCCTTCATGTCATCATAATGGCACAAGAGTAGTTGATTCCAGACCGGTGGAGGATGGCCTTTCAATCAGAAGAAGAAGGGAATGCGAGGTCTGTGCATATCGTTTTACGACATTTGAGAGGGTGGAAGAAATCCCACTTGTTGTCGTGAAAAAAGAAGGAACTCGAGAAGAATTCAGCCGGGATAAGATACTTCGTGGTTTAATTAAAGCGTGTGAGAAAAGACCTGTTCGACTTGAGCAATTGGAGGAAATCACGCAGGATATCGAGAAGGAATTGAGAAGCAACGGCGTCGCCGAAATACAATCCGACAGCATTGGGGAGATGGTCATGGACCGCCTTGCCTCCGTCGATGAAGTTGCGTATGTGCGGTTTGCGTCCGTATATCGTCAATTCAAGGATATCAGTGTATTTCTCGATGAGTTAAAAGAGCTGATAAAAAAAGAACAATCATAATCAAGGCTGGCCCATTCTGTTGTCCCTTACACTAAGAAAGTGGCTATGCACGTCTAGTGTATGGATGACAATGGTAATTGCGGGTCATCCTTTTTTCATTAGGCTCTGCTTATTTTACATGAGCCTTTCATTAATAGAATTGTTTGAAGGATGTTGGAAATGAAACAGTATTGGAATCAAATTCAGCCTATCGATAGCTATCAAGTATCAACGAATGGAATTCTTCATGAGTTTGATCGGAAAGTGATATCTTTTTTATACCAGCCATTAATCGGGCCGATCTGTTCCAGCTTATTGATGACATTGTGGAACGAGGTCGAGGAAAATAGGCTATGGTCTCAAAAAAGCAACCATTATCAATTGATGAATTTTATGTCACTGAATTTACCGGATATATATGAAGCAAGGCTAAAGCTTGAAGGAATTGGCTTGTTAAAGGTATTTGCCAAGGAGACCGACGGAGAAAGGTCTTTCATTTATGAATTGCAGCCTCCCTTATCCCCGGACCAATTCTTTTCCGATGGAATGCTGAATGTATACTTATACCGGAAACTCGGGCGCAGCCATTTCCTTCGCATTAAACAATTTTTCATGGATCAAAAGGCGAATAAACAAGAGTTTTCTGAGATCACGAGAGCATTTCAAGATGTTTTTTCCTCTGGCGATCAACAAAGCTTTATGGATGATGATGTATGGAAGGACAGCAGCATCGATGATTCCAGGCAATTGATGACAAGAACAAAAGCTGAATCATTCATTGTCCGCAATGATGAATTTGACTTTGAGCTGCTCATGTCAGGGTTACAGGACTCCATTGTGCCGAAAAAAGCGATGACCAAAAAAGCAAGACAAGCCATCGAGAAGCTAGCCTTCCTTTATCAAATCGATGCAGTGGAAATGAAAAAAATCGTGATGAATGCCATAACGGATGATCAGCGAATAGATATTGAATTATTGAGGAAGACAGCCCGGGATTGGTATCAGGTTGAGAATGGAGACCAGCTGCCTCAGCTGGTGGATAGATTGCAGCCCCCTGCTCAATCAAGCAAGGGAAGCAATGATAAGGAAGAAAAGCTGATTCAATACTTTGAAACGACTTCCCCGAGACAGTTGCTGAGGGATATTTCCAACGGTGCCGACCCTTCTAAAGCGGATCTGGCAGCAGTGGAGGAGGTTATGTTCAATCAGAAACTCGAAGCCGGAATCGTAAATGTACTGATTCAATATGTCATGCTCAAGACCGATATGAAGCTATCAAAAAACTATTTGGAGAAAATCGCTTCACATTGGGCAAGGAAAAATATCAAGACGGTTAAAGAAGCGATGGACCTCGCAAAACAGGAGCATCGTCAGTATCAAGATTGGGCTGAGGGTAAAAAGACCGCGCAGACTGCAAAAAAAACATCTTGGCAATCGAAGCCGACCCGAACGGAAAAATTGCCTGACTGGTTTGTTGAAGATAAAGATCAGGGCAGCTCGCGAAAGCAGCCTGTGGACAGCCAGGATGATGATATTGAGGAAAAGAGAAGAAAAGCCAAGATGCTGCAGGAAAAATATAAAAAGTAAGGAGGTAAACTGATGGAGAAAATAAATAAGACCTTGAAGCGTCTTGCAGGAAATAGTGATTTTCAAAAAAGATTTTCAATGATGAAAAAGGAGATTATGGAAAACAAAGATGTACAAGCCTTTTTTCATCAGCATTCCGATGTCATCACACGAGAGATGATGGATAGAAGCCTAAACAAGCTATATGAATTCATTTCACAATCGAAACAGTGTGGTGACTGTCCAAGTTTGTCCCAATGCCAAAACATGATGCAAGGGTATGAACCGGAGCTTGTCATCAATGGAAATTCCATTGATTTGCAATATCATAAATGCCCGCAGAAAATCATGCACGATGAAAGAAAGAGCACTGAAAAGCTGATTCAAAGCATCTATGTTCCTAAAGACATCCTAAATGCCAATCTTGCTGAGTTTGAATTGGATACGGATGAAAGGATGAATGCTTTTGTTCTTGCTGAAAAGTTTGTGGCGGAGTATGAACGGGGCAAAAAAATGAAAGGTTTATTCTTGTCCGGAAGTTTTGGGATCGGCAAATCCTATTTACTTGGTGCGATTGCCAATCAGCTTGCTGAAAAGGGGGTTTCTACGCTGATCGTCTATGTACCTGAGTTCTTCAGGGAAATGAAACAATCGCTGGGAAATCAAACCGTCGATCAAAAGCTGGATGCTGTCAAGAAAGCGCCGGTACTCATGCTGGACGATATCGGAGCTGAAACGATGTCAAGCTGGACACGGGATGAAGTCCTGGGAACGATCCTTCAATTCAGGATGCTTGAAAACCTGCCGACCTTCTTCTCCTCAAATTTCGATCTAAAAGGATTGGAGTATCACCTTACTTACACGCAGCGGGGAGAGGAAGAGAAATTGAAGGCTGCCCGCATTATTGAAAGGATTAAATATTTGGCCGCGCCCGTAATCGTGAACGGACCGAATCGAAGAAATTAAATTGTCTGAGCCTTGAAATGTGAGGGGATTAACCATCCCAACTGACATTTTGGGGCTTTTTCTTTTTCAAAAGTTGTATTTTATCCATGCTCTTTTCGTAAAGCTGTGGTGAATCATAAGGGGTGAGTAAGGTTGATTTCCACGGGCTCCTAACAACAGGAAGCTATAACATAGCCTCTTAATAAAAGGTTGTTTTCCTAAAGATTATTGTTTTTTTTTATGAGAAAAATTCATCACAGTTGTGTTGATTGGAGTGGAAGATGCGAGACTCCGGAGGGATAAGCGGGCCAGGTGAGACCCCGCAGCGTAGCGAGGAGATGTTGGGCGGAAGTTCGATTAAGTTCGGCGCATCCATGTGCCAACATCGAACGACCTCACTTCGCGTGAGGCCCCTCGGAAAGCGAGCATCCTCCTGCGGAAATCAACCGACTATGCATTTCCTTCAGGATTACTTCTAAAACGTCCAAGCTTCCCATATATATAAATCAGGGATTTTGCATAAAGGGGGAGTGAGGATGGAAATTATTTTTAAACAATGGCAGGATGTGTTGAAGCTCCAACATTGTTTAGCGGAGCATGCAAAATCATCTTGGTATTATGAAACGGAATTTCAAAACCAAAAACAATTTATATTGACTATAGATGTGGATGCCATAGATGAAGCTCATCTAAAAAGAATCATCAAAAATTTTTTACTGAATCAAAAGAGAGGGGATTGGATCAGGACCATATTACATGAACAGTTCTTTTACCAAGATGATACTCTCCAAAATCAAATAATGGATATTGTGTATGAAATTTTCAGCGGGGATCGAACGGAATTGACTTCATTACTCGAGGAAGCGGATGAGGATGCAATGATCGAGGAGGCGGCTGCGTCTCTATTTGAAAGGTCAGGGGCCATTTCTTTCGATTCTTTCATAAAGTTCAGAATGAAAAAATATATGATGCGTCTTGTCCAATATGTTGAGCTGGCAATCGATGAATTCAAAATGGAGCAAGAATATCAAACGTTTGTTCAAATGCTTCGTGATTTTTTGCAAAAAAAGGAATCTAAAATGGATGCGATCCACCTTGTGTTAAGCGGGGACGACCAACCTGTTTTTTTCAATTCCCGATTCGAGCAATTGACAAGGCAACAGCTGCTCGAAATGATGGATCGCCGTTTATTGACCAATCACCCGGTCTATATCGATTCCTTCACCATTGCGCCCCTTTTGTCCATGGCCCCGCAATGCATTTATATATATACAGATGAACGTAATAATGGCTTGGTCCGAACGGTACAAAATATTTTTGAAGAAAGGGTTTGTATTTTAAAAAGAGGAACATTTGAAGAAGAAAAGAATGCGGCAAACGGAAGCCCGGCCAACTAGTAGAATTTAATTAATCTCTCCCTCTTGATTTTCTAAACATAACCATCTATAATTTGGTACATATTATAAGTGAAGATGCAAAAGGTTATGATGAGGATAAGGGTGTTCTCTTACGGTTTACAGAGAGGGAAGAAATGCTGGGACTTCCTAACACGATTTGAATGCTTACCACCTCTAAACTTCAGCTCAGAACGAAAGATCCAGTAAGAGCTGACGGCTTTACAGACCGTTATCTGAATCCAGAGTCATATTGTGCCACAGAAACAAGGTGCAATTTGAGAACTAGGGTGGAACCACGGGTATTAACCATTAATTTCGTTTATTTAAACTCGTCCCTTATTTAGAGGGACGGGTTTTTTATTTTGTCAGAAATAAAAGGAGTGGTAACGATGGCAGAGAAAATCAATATTATTTTTCCTGATGGAGCCAGCAAGGAATTCGATAGAGGCGCAACAACTGAAGATATTGCCGCATCCATAAGCCCCGGCTTGAAGAAGCAGGCGCTTGCGGGCAAATTGAATGGCGAGCTTTACGATCTTCGCCGTCCAATTTTAGAGGATGGAAAAATCGAGATCATCACACCTAAAAGTGAGGAAGCGCTTGAAATCCTTCGACACAGCACGGCGCATTTGATGGCCCAGGCCATAAAGCGCCTCTACCCAAATGTTCAATTGGGAATTGGTCCGGTCATTGAAGGCGGCTTTTATTACGATATCGATATGGAGGAGTCTTTGACACCGGAAGATCTACCGAAAATCGAAAAAGAAATGAAAAAAATCATCGGTGAAAGCTTGGAAGTCGTTCGCAAGGAAGTAACAAGGGAAGAAGCAAAGAAATTGTATGAGGAAATCGGAGATCCATACAAGCTGGAACTTTTGGATGCCATCCCTGAAGGCGAGACTGTCACGATTTATGAGCAGGGAGAATTTTTCGACCTTTGCCGCGGCGTGCACGTCCCTTCAACGAATAAATTAAAGGAATTCAAGCTGTTAAGCATTGCAGGGGCATATTGGCGCGGTAACAGCGACAATAAAATGCTGCAGCGCATCTACGGAACTGCTTTCTTCAACAAAGAAGGGTTGGCAGAACACCTGCGCTTATTAGAAGAAGCGAAAGAACGCGATCATCGTAAAATCGGGAAAGAGCTTAACTTATTTACTAATTCCCAAAAGGTTGGGCAAGGCTTGCCGATGTGGCTTCCGAAAGGCGCGACGATCCGCCGCATCATTGAAAGATATATCGTGGATAAAGAGGAACGTCTTGGCTATGACCACGTTTATACACCGATCATGGGAAGCGTCGATCTTTATAAAACAAGCGGACATTGGGATCATTACCAAGAAGATATGTTCCCAGTAATGGATATGGATAACGAACAGCTTGTCCTTCGTCCGATGAATTGCCCTCATCATATGATGATCTACAAAAATGATATTCACAGCTATCGAGAACTGCCGATCCGCATTGCGGAGCTTGGGCTTATGCACCGCTATGAAATGTCCGGTGCCCTTGCAGGGTTGCAGCGGGTACGCGGCATGACATTGAATGATGCCCATATCTTTGTGAGACCTGACCAAATCAAAGAAGAATTCAAGCGAGTCGTACAACTCGTTCTAGAGGTATATAAGGACTTTGGACTGGATGATTACTCATTCCGCCTTTCCTACCGCGACCCAGAAGACAAAGAAAAATATTTCGACGATGACGAAATGTGGGAGCGTGCACAAAGCATGCTGAAAGAAGCGATGGATGAAAGCGGACTTGAATATTTCGAAGCAGAAGGAGAAGCAGCGTTCTATGGCCCGAAACTGGATGTGCAGGTTCGAACAGCGCTAGGAAAGGATGAGACACTATCCACTGTCCAGCTTGATTTCTTGCTTCCGGAACGATTCGACCTCAACTATATCGGCGAGGATGGAAAGCAGCATAGACCGGTCGTCATCCACCGCGGCGTCGTTTCTACTATGGAACGATTCGTTGCATTCCTTATCGAGGAATATAAAGGGGCATTCCCTACTTGGCTTGCGCCTACACAAGTACAGGTAATTCCTGTATCCCCGGAGGTCCATTTCGACTATGCGAAAAAGGTTCAAGAAAAGCTTCAATTGGAAGGCTTACGCGTTGAACTTGATGAACGGGATGAAAAAATCGGCTACAAGATTCGTGAAGCACAAATGCAAAAGGTTCCATATATGCTTGTCGTCGGAGATCAAGAAATTGAAAACGATGCCGTAAACGTTCGAAAATATGGCGAACAAAAATCCGAAACAATGCCTTTCGAGCAGTTCATTTCCGGCTTGAAAGACGAAGTAAAACGTTAAAAAAGAATAGCGGATTTGTAAAAGATGGTTGTTTATCACACTTTTGCGATGAATATTTCTTAAAGACGTTGATTTCCGCGGAAGGTGCGAGACTCCCTCTGTGGAAATCAACTTTACCTATTTTATGATGGGCAACAAACTTACAAAAAAGAGTCAAAAAAATAAAATTCAAAAAACTATTGCTTCCATCGTGATTGTCTGATAAGATTATAAACGTTGTGAAATGAAGCGATCATTTGACATAGAAATATGCTTATGATATATTACTAAGGTAAATTGAATACTAGTTTGTGGTAAAAGAAGAAGCACCCGCTTCTCGCCTGATTGACGCGATATATGCAGTTGGCAGGTTTTGCGATTCAATGTAATTCTTACGCTATTCGTATGTATACATGGTGCGGGTCTTCTACTACCCGCACTTTTTTTATGTTTTAAATACCTGTACAATGATGTGTCAAGACAATCTTGACCCAAACCGTGTATTCTTTAAAAAACCTTGGAGGTGGCTAATTATTAGCAAAGACATGATCGTAAACGAAGGCATTCGTGCCCGTGAACTTCGTCTCATTGACCAAAATGGAGAGCAATTGGGCATCAAGTCCAAAAACGAAGCTCTTGAAATTGCAGCGCGTGTGAACTTGGACGTCGTATTGGTTGCTCCAAACGCAAAACCGCCAGTAGCCCGCATCATGGACTATGGTAAATATCGTTTCGAGCAGCAAAAGAAAGAAAAAGAAGCGCGCAAGAATCAAAAGATCATCAATTTAAAAGAAGTTCGCTTAAGTCCGACTATTGAAGAACATGACTTTAATACGAAGCTCCGCAATGCACGAAAGTTCCTTGAAAAAGGTGACAAAGTGAAAGCGTCGATTCGCTTTAAAGGACGTGCCATCACTCATAAAGAAATCGGCCAGCGCGTATTGGACCGTTTCTCTGCAGCGTGTGATGACGTTGCTACAATAGAATCGAAACCTAAGATGGACGGTCGCAGCATGTTCTTAGTATTAGCACCTAAAAACGAAAAGTAATGGATTGAGGAGGAATACAACATGCCAAAAATGAAAACTCACCGTGGTACAGCTAAGCGTTTCAAAAAGACTGGATCCGGTAAATTAAAACGTTCCCACGCTTATACAAGCCACTTATTCGCTAATAAATCTACGAAACAAAAACGCAAGCTTCGCAAAGCTGCCGTTGTTTCTAAAGGTGATTTCAAACGCATTCGTCATATGCTTGACATGATTAAGTAATTAGGATAAACATTAGGAGGGAAATAATATGCCACGTGTAAAAGGCGGTACAGTTACTCGCAGACGTCGTAAAAAAGTATTGAAATTAGCCAAAGGTTATTTTGGTTCAAAACATACATTATATAAAGTTGCTAACCAACAGGTTATGAAATCCGGAAACTATGCTTTCCGCGATCGTCGCCAGAAAAAACGCGACTTCCGTAAATTATGGATTACTCGTATCAACGCAGCTGCTCGGATCAATGGTCTTTCTTACAGCCGTTTGATGCATGGTCTAAAGCTTGCTGGCATCGAAGTAAACCGTAAAATGCTTGCTGACCTTGCTATTTATGATGCTAATGCATTTGCTGAACTAGCAAGCCAAGCAAAATCTCAACTTCAAAAATAATGATTGAAACCAGCCATTCTCTTAATCAAGGGAATGGCTTTTTCAATTGCAATAGACGCTCTATTCGTAAAGTAAGTTGCTAATCATAAAAATTGTGCAAGGTTGATTTCCACTGCAGGATGCTTGCTTTCCCAGGGGGCGGGGCACAAGAAGTGAGGCCGATCGATATTGGCACAGGACGAAGAACTCTTAGGCGGAGACACATCACCCTAGAACAATGCCTGGCTTTTTCGATGAGGTGACTAACTTAATCGAACATCCGCCTTTATCTCTTTGCTCCGCTGCGTGGTCTCACCTGATTCGCTAATCCCTCGGGAGTCTCGCACCTTCCGCTCCAATCACCCTCACATGACTAATTTTTGTGAAGAAAAACCGTTAAAAGCAGCATTCTTTGCGAAAACAGCCTGACAGAAGGCTCTTTTCCCATACATTGTTGCTTGAGCTAATAAAGTAGGATGGTTTAAGCAAAGTTTCAACTTCAAAATAGCGTATATAGGGGGAAAAGAGCTGGATAACTTTATTTTAACGAATTAAATAGCTATTATTACGTTAAAATCGGCATTAGGATTTTAACAACAATTTTTACGAAAACAGCCTAATAGAAAGAAGGGGGAACGAAATGATGGTCTTGTTGGTTGGATATGTGATTGTCATCAACATCGTCGGTTTTACTTTAATGAAAGTCGATAAGGATAAAGCGAGAAAAGGCAAATACCGCATCCAGGAAAAAACACTGTGGAACACTGCCATCCTTGGTGGGGCGATCGGGTCTTCCATTGGAATGAACTTGTTCAGGCATAAAACGAAACATCGCAATTTTAAATGGGGAATGCCGGTTCTTGCGTATGTGGAAGGCGTAATATGGCTTTATCTCCTTTGGAAGTTGTCATAAATGCGAGAAACCATGTATAAGGTGTAATGAGGGCATGAAGGGGCTTGGAGAGCGGGTGAGTCAATTGAACGAAAAGCTTGCATTGCTGTTTTCTTTTGTTGAATCAGGCGGAATCTTTGCTCCAGTAATCTTTATTTTGTTCCATATACTTAGACAGTTCTTATTCATCCCCGTGGCGGTCGTATGCATGGCGGGCGGAATTCTTTTTGGAAGCCTGCTTGGAACGATCTATTCGCTGATTGGGCTGTTCCTTTTGTCTTGTTTATTTTATTTCTGTATTCATAAAATGCCCAGAACATACAAAAAACTCCTTCAGATCAAGCAGAAATGGTTTGGACATCATGCCAAGCTAACCGTTGGCCAAATTGCCATCCTTAAAATGGTTCCATTCTTTCATTATCATTTACTCAATCTGTGCCTTATGGAGCGCAAGCCAAATTTCAGGGATTATGCAAAAAGTACGTTTTTTTCAAACATTCCCCTTGCTTTTTTTTATACGGTTTTTGGTGAATTCATCACACGGTTCACACCAAGTATGGTGGTCATGATCTTGCTTTCAATGTCAGTGCTGTTTTATTTGCTCAGGGAGAAAGTGGTCACAATGACATGGAGGGAGTTTTTTCGTTCCGAATCATAAATGATGGCAGTGTTGAAAAATAAGACTCTTTTCGTAATGTTTGTTGCTATTCATCAATACTTCTATAAGGTTGATTTCCGCTGCAGGATGCTCGCTTTCCGAGGGGCGGGCAGTGAGCCGGAAAATTTTAGACCATGTCAGTGAAGAAAATTTTTTTCTTCACTGACATGGTCTTTTTTTGGGGGGGGGGGGCTACCCTAGAATAACGGTAACCAGAAAGGAGATCAGATGCCCGTCAGAGTTGGAAAACGAAATAAAGGTAACCAGTATAGGGGTCAGGTGTCCGTCAGAGTAGAAAACCAAAATAACGGTAATCAGAATGGGAATCAGTATCCCGTCAGAGTTGAAAACCAAAAAAACGGTAACCAGAAAGGAGATCAGATGCCCGTCAGAGTGGGAAAACAAAATAACGGTAACCAGAATAGGGGTCAGGTGTCCGTCAGAGTAGAAAACCCAAATAACGGTAATCAGAATGGGGGTCAGATGCCCGTCAGAGTTGAAAACCAAAAAAACGGTAACCAGAAAGGAGATCAGATGCCCGTCAGAGTGGGAAAACAAAATAACGGTAACCAGAACGAGGGATCAGATGCCCGTCAGAGCAGGAAAACAAAATAAAGGTAACCAGAATGGGGGTCAGATGCCCGTCAGAGTGGGAAAACAAAATAACGGTAATCAGAATGGGGGTCAGATGCCCGTCAGAGTTGAAAACCAAAAAAACGGTAACCAGAAAGGAGATCAGATGCCCGTCAGAGTGGGAAAACAAAATAACGGTAACCAGAAAGGGGGATCAGATGCCCGTCAGAGCAGGAAAACAAAATAAAGGTAACCAGAATGGGGGTCAGATGCCCGTCAGAGTGGGAAAACAAAATAACGGTAATCAGAATGGGGGTCAGATGCCCGTCAGAGTTGAAAACCAAAAAAACGGTAACCAGAAAGGAGATCAGATGCCCGTCAGAGTGGGAAAACAAAATAACGGTAACCAGAACGAGAATCTGATGCTGATCAATTTCTAAATCCAAAATAAAAGACACCAGAAGATTGTTCTGATGTCCTCATCCTCAAAAAAAAAACAAAATAAATGCCATTAGTTAACGTCAGTTCATTAAAATAAGCTTTATTCCGTATGCTTTTTCTCTAAAAATTCCTTGATGGGGCTTTTCCAATCGATTTTGGCATTTTCATAAGCTCCTGAGATTTCATCTTCCAAAAACATGAAATCATCATAGGTCAGCCCTTGAAGCTTAGACGCATTTCTTGGCCAAACAAAAATCGAAACGACATCAAATGCATTTTCAGTTGTCCCAAGATATTTTTCCCCTTCAAACATAACCCCTTTATATGTGATCAGGAAGTTTTTTCTCACATTATTCAAATCATCGAAAAAATAATATTCTTTTTTTTCATGGGCAAGTTCCAATTTTCTTTTTGGATCTATAATAAATTTTATGGCTTTGTACAATAAATAAAGAATCAAAGCAAAAATGGCAAATCGAAATAACCAGAGCATATGGATAATCCCCCCTATTCCAGAAAACATTTATCATATATACGATTGAGAATGAAAAAGGTTTCATTCATTTGATATAATTTTTTTGAAAGAAAGGTGGTTTTTATGGATTTGAAAGCAATGTTTTCAATGCAGAAGGAATTGGACAGCTTTATTAAAAAGGAACATGGACTTGAAAAAGAGGATCTCATCAGTCAAAAGGTGCTGGCACTATTGGTCGAGATCGGTGAATTGGCTAATGAAACCAGGTGCTTTAAGTTTTGGAGCCTCAAGCCCTCGGCTCCAAGGGAAAGGATCCTTGAAGAGTTCGTGGATGGTGTCCATTTCATCCTTTCATTGGGAATCGAATTGGGCTATGACCAAGAGGAATTCATCTTCGAAGAAATAAAGGTGGAGACAGATAATGTACAAGCGTTTATTAACATCTATGGACAGGTGAATTCATTTTGGAATGACCCTTCCATCCTCCATTTCCATAAGCTTCTTGAAGGTTATTTAGGGCTGGCGCAAAATCTTGGATTCCATCCTGAAGAAATTGAACAGGCATATAGAGCTAAAAATGATGTGAACTTTCAACGGCAGCATGAGGGATACTAATTGGCTGAATTTTTGAACTTTTATTTCACCTCTAGTATAATGAGGCTATAAATAGAAATAGGGGGAAATTGAATGACAAAGCTTGATGAAACATTACATATGCTCAAAGATCTTACTGATGCGAAAGGAATTCCGGGCAATGAAAAGGAAGTCCGGGAAGTGATGAAGAAATATATTGAACCATTCTCAGATGAGATACAAACAGACGGTCTGGGAAGTTTGATCGCTAAAAAGGTCGGCGAAGAAAATGGACCGAAAGTAATGATTGCCGGTCATTTAGATGAAGTCGGTTTCATGGTGACACAAATTGATGATAAAGGATTTTTGCGCTTTCAAACAGTCGGAGGCTGGTGGTCGCAGGTCATGCTTGCACAACGTGTCACGATCGTTACACGAAAAGGTGATGTGACGGGTGTAATCGGATCCAAGCCTCCTCATATCCTGCCTCCAGAGGCGCGCAGGAAGCAGGTTGATATTAAAGATATGTTCATCGATGTCGGTGCCTCTAACCGTGAAGAAGCCATGGAATGGGGTGTGAGGCCGGGAGATATGGTTGTCCCATATTTTGAATTCACGGTCATGAACAATGAAAAGATGCTTTTGGCTAAAGCTTGGGACAATCGGATCGGATGTGCCATCGCCATCGATGTACTGAAGAATTTAAAGGATGCCAGCCATCCAAATGTTGTCTATGGCGTGGGCACTGTCCAAGAGGAAGTTGGACTGCGTGGAGCGAAGACGGCTGCATCGGCTATTCAGCCTGATATTGCATTTGGCGTAGATGTTGGAATTGCAGGGGATACACCGGGTATTTCCGATAAGGATGCGCAAAGCAAAATGGGGAAAGGGCCGCAAATCATTCTTTATGATGCATCAATGGTTTCTCATAAAGGATTGCGGGATTTCGTCACGGATACAGCCGATGAACTGAATATTCCTTATCAATTCGATGCCATCCCTGGGGGAGGGACGGATTCTGGAGCTATCCATGTAACCGCCAATGGGGTGCCTGCGTTATCCATCACCATTGCCACAAGGTACATTCATTCACATGCCGCTATGCTCCACCGCGATGATTATGAAAACGCCGTGAAATTAATCACGGAAGTCGTGAAAAAACTGGATAGAGAAACAGTTGAAAAATTGACTTTTGTTTAAACGAAGATTCAAGCTGAATATGTACAAACAAGAAAAAGGATGCCGTCAATGGGCATCCTTTTTTTGTTTCGCCGGCTATCGACCAGCGGACTTCAGGATTCCTCCCTATGATAAGTCACCATCGATTCACTTCGTTCATCGTGATTCCTTTACAGGATGTACTAGCAAAGGCGTTGCCACAGGACAAGTAAAGCTTCGATTGCGACACATCGCACGAAGAAAAATGACTGGCATTTTTCGAGGACGTGGCGTACTAAGCCTTTGTTCCAAATAGACAAGGAAAGTCCTTCTAGTCCGTACGTCGATAAACAGCCGGCTCCACTTTTCTCTTTGTCCAGCTCCGGCAGCTAGAGGCTGTGAGATTTCCCTCAGCACGCTTACGATAAGTCAACATCGATTCGCTCCGCTCATCGTGTTTCCTTTATCTCGCGGTACTTCAGTCCAATCTCTACGCCTCTGAGCAAGCTGCCTGCACTTTTCTTACTTCAAGCCTTCTTCGAGGGTTTCGAGCATCATGTGTTTTTCGTTTTCATCTGCATGCTTCCAAATGATTTCGAAAAGAACACCTAATCCTGGCAGCATTTTTTCTTCGCCGCTTTGTATGGCATCCATGATCGTGTCTTCAAGCTGCTCTTGGTTGTTGCCAGAAACGTTGTGGACGATTGCGTTTCGCAAATTTAAATTCATGCTTTTGCACCTCACAGAATTTTAGGTTCTCCAAAACCTTGAAATCGTCAACAAAATAAAAATGCCCAGAAGTTGACGCTTCTACTTATATCTTTTCACGAACTTGTTTTATTATGTACGAAACAAGGGTATAATTAACATCGGCTGTTTTTGCATCCAGCAGAAAAGCTTATGAAATCATGTACGCAGACGACTAGTCTGGAATATGGAATAAATATGAGAGGTGCAGTCGTTTTGAATTTTATTCAGTCGCCTAAAAACCCACAAATCAAGCAATGGAAAAAGCTTACTGCGAAAAAGGAACGGACCAAAACCGGGCAATATTTAATCGAAGGATTTCATCTTGTAGAAGAAGCATTGAAACAGGATGGACATGTCATGGAATTAATTGCTACAGAGAATATACAAATCCCTGCATCATGGGATTTAAACAATATTTCTTTAACGTATATATCCGAGGATGCTTCCAGAGCAATTTCAGAAACGGAAGCGGCACAAGGCATTTATGCAGTATGCCTTCAGCCGAAAATGGAAATAGATATGAAAGATGTAAAAACAGCATTGTTCCTTGATGCCGTTCAAGACCCCGGAAACGTTGGGACGATGATCCGGACAGCGGATGCTGCAGGGATTGATTTGGTGGTACTTGGTGAAGGCAGTGCCGACCTATTCAATTCAAAGGTGATTCGGTCAGCTCAAGGCAGCCATTTTCATTTGCCCATCGGACGAGGTGATTTGAATGATTGGATCACTTCTTTTGAAAAACATGGGATCCCTATTTTTGGAACTGCACTTGAGAATGGTGTTCCATACAAAGAAGCGGATTCCGGAGATGCGTTTGCATTGATCGTAGGAAATGAAGGAAGTGGTGTTGCAAGCGAACTGCTTCAGCGGACGAAACAAAACTTGTTTATACCGATCTACGGGAAAAGCGAATCATTGAATGTTGCGGTCGCAGCAGGGATTCTTATGTATTATTTGAAGGGATGAGCCTGATTTTCCAAAAAGGTTTGAAAACAGCTTCTTAAAGTAATATAATATAAAAATAATTGTACTAAATGAAAGCAATGACGGAGAAAAGTAGCTCGATAATGGCCTTTCAGGGATAAAATGCCGAAGACTGAAAGCATTTTAATGGTCCATTCAAGCGAAGTTCACCTCCGGAGCTGGCATCGGGACCACACAATGTGTAAAGATGCCACGGCACAGGACCGTTATTCCAATGAAGATAACATACAGTTTTTATCGTATGTTAACAAGGGTGGTACCGCGATACATATCCTCGTCCCTTTTTTAGGGGCGAGGTTTTTTTATTTTTACTAATAGGAGGAAGAAAAATGGAGCAGAAATTACTCGAACTTCAAAACGATGCCATCGAGCAAATTGAAAAAGCTGAAGATTTGAAGAGCCTGAATGACATACGAGTGGCGTACCTGGGAAAGAAAGGCCCAATCACGGAAGTATTGCGCGGGATGGGGAAGCTTTCGGCTGAAGAACGTCCAAAGATGGGGGCGCTGGCCAACGATGTAAGAAGTGCAATCCAGGAAAAATTGGAAGAAAAGCAAGCAAAGTTGGAAAAAGAAGCAGTCCAAAAACAGCTTGAATCTGAAACAATCGATGTTACTTTACCGGGACGTCCGGTAAAAGTAGGAAACCATCACCCTTTGACACGAATCATCGAAGAGATTGAGGATTTATTCATCGGAATGGGCTACCAAGTTGCTGAAGGTCCTGAAGTCGAACAGGATTATTATAATTTCGAAGCGTTGAATCTTCCAAAAGGACATCCGGCCCGGGATATGCAGGACTCCTTCTATATTACGGAAGAAACACTTTTGCGCACACATACATCACCGGTACAGGCAAGGACGATGGAAAGGCACGAAGGAAAAGGACCTGTGAAAATCATATGCCCTGGTAAGGTATATCGCCGCGACAACGATGATGCTACTCATTCCCATCAATTCATGCAAATAGAAGGTCTTGTCATCGATGAGAATATCACAATGGCTGATTTGAAAGGGACACTTGAAGTATTTGCGAAAAAGATGTTCGGCCAAGATCGTGAAATCCGCCTGCGTCCGAGCTTTTTCCCATTTACGGAACCTTCGGTGGAAATGGACATTTCCTGTAAAATTTGTGGTGGAACAGGCTGCAGTGTATGTAAACGTACAGGCTGGATTGAAATACTGGGAGCTGGAATGGTTCATCCTAACGTCCTTGAAATGGCTGGCTTCGATTCGAAAAAATATACTGGTTTTGCATTCGGAATGGGTCCGGAGCGAATTGCGATGTTGAAATATGGCATTGACGATATCCGCCATTTCTATACGAACGATATTCGATTCTTAAAACAATTTGCCAAATACGAAGCGTAAGAGAAGGGAGAGGACGACAACATGTTTGTATCATATAAGTGGTTAGAGGATTATGTAGAGCTGAACGGGATTTCAGCGGAAGAGCTCGCTGAAAAAATTACAAGAAGCGGAATTGAGGTTGAAGGTGTCGAGCATCCTGGAGATGGCATTTCCGGTGTGGTAGTCGGCCATGTATTGGAATGTGAACAGCATCCAAATGCAGATAAATTGAATAAATGCCTTGTGGATCTAGGTGAAGATGCACCTGTCCAGATCATTTGCGGGGCTCCCAATGTAGCAAAAGGCCAGAAAGTGGCTGTTGCCAAGGTTGGTGCTGTACTCCCTGGGAATTTTAAAATCAAACGTGCAAAACTTCGAGGGGAAGAATCCAATGGGATGATCTGTTCCCTTCAAGAATTGGGCATAGAAAGTAAATTGGTGGCGAAGGAATATACGGAAGGGATCTTTGTATTCCCGAATGGTGTTGAGCCGGGCGCCGATGCATTGGTGCAGCTGAACATTGATGACCGTATTCTGGAATTGGGGTTGACACCGAATCGCTCAGACTGCTTAAGCATGCTTGGAGTAGCTTATGAAGTCGCAGCGATTCTCGGAAAGAGTGTCACGCTGCCAAGCATTGAAAAAAACTCATCATCAGAAAAAGCAACAGATTATATTTCCGTGAAGGTTGAGGAAACGGAAGACAATCCGCTGTATATTGCGAAAGTAATCAAAAACATCCAAGTAGGGCCGTCACCGCTTTGGATGCAAACGAGACTGATGGCAGCAGGCATACGTCCTCACAATAATGTCGTGGATATTACAAACTATATTCTTTTGGAATACGGCCAGCCGCTGCATGCGTTCGATTATGACCGCTTGGGGTCAAAAGAAATCGTAGTGAGAAAAGCTCGTCCGAATGAGAAGATGGTGACACTCGATGATGTGGAAAGGGAGCTCTCGACAGACCACTTGGTCATAACCAATGGCAATGAGCCGGTTGCTCTTGCTGGAGTAATGGGAGGAGCCAATTCCGAGGTTCAAAAGGATACGGTGACTGTATTATTGGAATCTGCTTATTTCAAGGGCCAGACGGTTCGAAATGCTTCCAAGGATCATGGTCTCCGCAGTGAGGCCAGTGCCCGTTTTGAAAAGGGCGTGGACCCTAATAGGATTCAAGAAGCAGCTGATCGGGCATCTCAGCTCATGGCTGAGTATGCTGGCGGCGAAGTGTTGAGCGGGGAAGCGATCGTCAATGAAATGCATATCGAGCCGGCTGTTGTCAGCACTTCTTTAACGAAGATCAATAAAGTTTTAGGAACGGATATTTCTTTGGATAAAGTACAGGAAATTTTCAATCGCCTTCAATTTGAAACCAGCATAGATGGAGAAGAAATCATCGTGACAGTCCCTACCCGCCGCGGGGATATTACGATTGAAGAAGATTTAATCGAGGAAGTAGCAAGGCTGTATGGCTATGACAACCTTCCAAAAACGCTGCCAACGGGTGCTGCGACTCCAGGAGGACTGACTCCGTACCAAAGCAAGAGAAGAACGGTCAGGAGATTTCTCGAAGGAGCAGGGTTAAACCAAGCCGTAACTTATTCATTGACTAGCTCGGATAAGGCTGTCCAATATGCATTGGATGTTAGGACGCCTGTCAAGCTTTCCATGCCGATGAGTGAAGAAAGAAGCTTTCTTCGTTTGAGCATCCTCCCGCAATTATTGGAGGTTGTGTCATATAATCTTGCGAGACAGAACGACTCCATCGCGCTGTTTGAATTGGGTGCAACATTCTTGAACAATGGCGAAGGGGAGCTGCCAGAGGAGGAAGAACATTTAGCTGGTGCGCTGACTGGGAATTGGCATCTGCATTCTTGGCAAGCGGAGAAGAAGGCAATGGACTTCTTTGTGGCAAAAGGAGTTTTGGAAGGGCTGTTTGAAAAACTTGGCCTCCAGCAATCAATTGCTTATCGTGCGGTTAATATGGATGGGATGCATCCGGGAAGAACGGCTGAAATCATTCTGAATGGCGATGCCATCGGATTTATCGGTCAAGTGCATCCAAACGTCCAAAAAGCATTGGATCTAAAGGAAACATATGTATTCGAGATGAAGGTTGCACCGCTGTTCACGGCAGAAGTGCCAGCGCTTGCCTATGATCCGATTCCACGTTTCCCATCGATTACCCGCGATATCGCACTTGTGGTGGATCAATCTGTCAGTGCAGGTAAAATCGAAGATACAATCATTAAATCCGGCGGTAAATTATTGAAAGATGTGCGCGTATTCGACTTATACGAAGGCGAACATATGGAACCGGGAAAGAAATCGGTCGCATTCTCATTGAAATACTACGATCCGGAAAAAACATTGACCGATGAAGAAGTAGTCAAGGCACATGAAATAGTCTTGGCGGCTGTAAAAGAAGAAACTGGAGCGGAATTGCGAGGATAATAAAAGGAAAGGGCTGTGCAGATTACTGCACAGCCTTTTTTTATGGTGGATAACAGAAAAATAATGTAGTGTGGAAAAGGTAATGTTGTAGAAATCCTTCAAAAGCTGTTTAATTAATGAGCGCTGTTTTAAAAACAAACTGAAAAGGATTCATCAATCAATTGACTCGAGCATCCTGGAGCGCAAAACAACTAATATAATGATTTAGCAAGTGTATTAAATAATACGAAAACAGCCTTATTTCAAATTGATAATCCGCTTCGCTTTATCCGTATTGGCAAAATGAAGCTTTGTAAATTCAGTGAGGGCACCGACCCCTTTTTCGGAGATGAGTCTAGCAGCCGCTTTGTCGACTGCCGGGCCGGCTCCCTTAGGAATCGTAAATCCAGCCTTTTGGCTTAATGCGTCCATCGCTTTCAAGAAAGCATACCTTGCCAAAATCGATGCCGCGGCAACTGCGATATGGATGCTTTCCCCTTTTGTGCTGAAGTATACCCTTTCTTTAATGATCTTTTTCTGACCTTGAATATGTTTGTAATATGTACTTGCCTCCACGAATTGATCGATCAAAATCGCTTCCGGGATTTCAGGCTCGATTTTCACCAAAACGTTCTGGATGGCTTGATTATGAAGTAATGCTTTCATTTTGCCCTGGCTCATTCCTTTTGCCTGCCACTCATTATATTTTTGATTGGAGAGTGTCAACAGGCTGTATGGAAGGAATTTTAATAGCTCTTTGGCAATTGAGATAATTTGCGGATCAGATAAATTCTTGGAATCCTTCACCCCGAGTTCCTTTAAGAGTGGAATCTGTTTTTTCTCCACATATGCACTGACTACTGTAATCGGGCCGAAATAATCACCTGTACCCACTTCATCGGAGCCGATGAGAGAAAGAGCTGCGATGTTCTCTGGGAGCGGTGCACCCGAAGTTTTGGTTTTTGGCGATCCATTTTTAGCCTTTGAAGGCAAGGATGCACCCCATTTTTTGGCTTCAACCTCTCCGTTTTTTCCTTGGAAAAGAACCTTACCTGTATGGTAAGCAGTAATGGTGCACCCTTCGATTTTGGCAGTAAATGCTGCTCCGGCAGGAACTTTGGAACCCAGTCCGAGTTTATAATGATTTTTCATTTGTTGAATGGTTGATTGATTTACTTTCAGTACGGCATGTGACAAAATATGCTATCTCCTTTCATATAGTGCTATGATACGGCATTATTGGACAAATTTCATTCCCTTCATTTTTTTTTCATGGTAATATAGGGATTAGGATTCTTTAGAATGGGGGAATAACGGTTGTCGATAAATAGAAATAAAACAACTGTTACGATATACAATCAACAATATGACATTGTCAGTTCAGAATCAATAGAACATATACATTTGGTTGCATCAATTGTCGATGAAAAAATTCGGGAGTTAAACGAAAAAAACCCCTATTTAGGACAAAATCGGCTGGCTATTTTAACAGCTGTCAACGCTGTGCATGATCTCATCAAGCTTGAGGAGAAAAATGCACAGTTGGAAGAGGAAATAAATAAGTTAAAGGGTTGAAGAAATAATGCTTGATTTAGTAATTATTGTTCTTTTTATTATTGGATTTTTTAATGGTTTGCGCAGGGGATTCATCCTTCAGGCGATCCATATGATCGGATTTGTGGCAGCATTCATTGCCGCCTACTTTTACTATGATGATTTGGCTCCGAAATTAAAGTTGTGGATTCCATACCCTTCATTGGATAATGCTGATTCATTCAATATGATCTTTCAGGGCGGGGGAATGGAAGACGCTTATTACCGTGCAATTGCGTTTGCCATCATCTTTTTCGCTGTGAAAATTGTTTTGCATATCTTCGGTTCAATGCTGGATTTTGTGGCACATCTTCCAATCATCAAGCAGCTGAACGTTTGGGCTGGCGGCATCCTTGGTTTTGTGGAAATATATTTATTGATTTTCATCCTTTTATATATTGGCGCACTGCTGCCTATCGAATCGATTCAGAATGCATTGGATAAATCCTTCCTTGCTGAAGCCATGATCGAGAATACACCGATTTTTTCTGAGCGTTTGAAAGAATGGTGGATTGAATATGTAGCGTCCTAAACGGAGCTGACCCGTAATCAGAGGCCAGGCATCTCCTCATAATTGGCGGACTCCACTTCCTGTGGACCTTCATATGAGTTGATGTACTTGTCTTGATGGGGTTGGTTCCGATTTTTTTCTTTTTCAGATGAATTTGCTACTATTATGGAAGAAGCATAAATCTTTGGAAGGTGATTGTTTAAATATGAATAAAAAGGATATCGTGAGATTACTTGAACATATAGCCATTTATATGGAATTGAAGGGGGAAAACTCCTTTAAAGTGTCTGCTTTCAGAAAAGCGGCGGCCGCATTGGAAGCGGATGATCGCAGTCTATCTGAAATGGAAGATTTCCAATCTTTGAATGGTATTGGAAAAGGAACTGCCGCCGTCATTGAAGAATACATAGAGAGCGGGAGATCCTCTGTTTTGGAAGAGCTCCAAAAAGAAGTGCCAAAGGGCCTCATTCCGCTTATGCAGCTCCCTGGGCTTGGCGGAAAAAAAATCGCCAAGCTTTATCACGAACTTGATGTAGTGGATATTGAAACTTTAAAAGCTGTCTGTGAAGAGGGAAAAGTAAAGGGGTTAGCAGGGTTCGGCAAAAAGACGGAGGAAAAAATTCTGCAGGCCATCGAAGAAGTTGGATCCAGGCCAGAGAGATTACCGTTGGCATATATGCTCCCGATCGTCGATAAACTGGAGGAATGCATCAGCCGCATGGAATACGTGGACCGGTTTTCCCGTGCAGGCAGCATACGGAGAATGAGAGAGACAGTCAAAGATCTGGATTTCATCATCGCCACTGATTCCCCTCAAAAAGTGAAAGATCAGCTTTTGAAGCTGCCTGATATAAAAGAAGCCATTTCAAATGGAATGACCAAGGTATCGTTAACCTTTTCCTTTGACTATGATGTTTCCGTAGATTTTCGATTAGTGGAACCAAAAGTCTATGCCACTGCCTTGCATCATTTCACCGGTTCTAAAGATCATAATGTCAAAATGAGGCAGATTGCCAAAGAACGCGGAGAAAAAATAAGCGAATATGGTGTCGAAGTGGTGGAAACAGGGGAAGTGCTGACTTTTGAAACGGAAGAAGCGTTTTTTGATCATTTCGGCCTCCCGTTCATCCCACCTGAAGTCAGGGAAGACGGCAAGGAAGTAGAGACTTTTTCTTCTGAAACCCGACTTGTTTCCAAAGAAGGTATTAAAGGCGACTTACATATGCATACAACCTGGTCGGACGGTGCATTTTCTTTGGAGGAAATGATTGAGGCATGCAGGGAAAAAGGCTATAAATATATGGCGATCACCGATCACTCTCAATATTTGAGGGTCGCCAACGGACTTACATCTGAACGGCTAAGAAAGCAAAAGGAAGAAATTCGCCGATTGAATGAAAAGTATGATGATATATTAATTTTATCTGGGATTGAAATGGATATTTTACCGGATGCAACCTTGGATTATGATGACGATTTGCTTGCAGAAATGGATCTTGTCATCGCATCCATTCATTCGAGCTTCTCACAATCCCAGGAAAAAATAATGGAGAGGCTCACAGCTGCATTGAACAATCATCATGTTGATATCATTGCACATCCTACCGGAAGGCTCATTGGAAGAAGGGAAGGATACAGTGTCGATATGGACATGTTAATCGAGCTTGCCAAGAAGACCGATACAGTCCTGGAGTTGAACGCAAATCCGAACAGGCTGGATCTTTCATCTGAACATATCAGGAAAGCAAAAGAGGCAGGCGTCAAAATAGTCATCAACACCGACGCACATAATATTAAAAATCTTGATTTCATGGAAATAGGTGTTTCTGCAGCACGGAAAGGGTGGGCATCCGCAGAGATGGTCCTCAACACATATTCTCCTGATGAATTGATGGAATTTTTAAGACGGAATGATGAAACAACAAGCAAGTAGCAGGAGGGAGAAAACTTCCATGTTTGAAAAAGTATTAAAAACATTGGAATTCGATAAAATTAAAAGTTTATTGCTCGAATTTGCATCCTCATCGTTGGGTGCAGACAAAATAAAATCGCTTTTGCCATCAACATCCTATGATGAAGTTGTAAAGCTGCAGGAAGAAACAGACGAAGCCGCTTCTGTCATAAGATTGAAAGGAAATGTTCCTTTGAGCGGAATTTACGATATCCGCCCACATGTAAAAAGATCGGAAATCGGGGGAATTTTAAGTCCAAATGATTTTGTCCAAATTGCCAGTACAATTCACGCTAGCCGTGTAATAAAACATTTTATAGAGGATATCACTGATTCGAAGGACATACTCATTCCAATTTTGGTTAAAAAATCGGATGGAATGTCGATCTTAACCCCTTTGGAGCATGAAATAAAAAATGCAGTGGACGAAAATGGTGAGGTACTCGATTCAGCAAGTACCGAATTGAGGCATATCCGTCAGCAGCTGAGGGCAAATGAATCAAGGGTCCGTGAAAAACTGGAAGGCTATATCCGATCAAAAAACGCACAGAAAATGTTATCGGATGCGATTGTCACCATCCGGAACGACCGCTATGTCATTCCGGTCAAACAGGAATATAGAGGACACTACGGCGGGATTGTCCATGATCAATCTTCATCAGGGCAGACATTGTTCATTGAACCGCAGTCCATCGTTCAATTAAACAATCAGTTAAGGGAATTCAAGCTGAAAGAACAGCAGGAAATCGAGAAGATCCTTCAGGCACTGACGGTTGAAATTGCAGCGGCCAGTCATGAATTACTTGAAATAGTGCGGATTATGGGCGAACTTGATTTTATCTTCGCAAAGGCAAAATTCGGTGCTTCCATAAAGGCGACCAAACCGAAAGTGAACGATAATGGCATCGTTAAGCTCTTCAAGGCACGTCATCCACTTTTGGCAATGGATGAAGCCGTTGCAAATGATATAGCAATCGGGGAAAATTACTCGACCATTGTCATCACAGGCCCAAATACCGGCGGAAAAACGGTCACCTTGAAAACAATCGGGATTTGTACCATCATGGCACAGGCCGGGCTTCAAATCCCGACTCTCGATGGTTCGGAGATCAACGTCTTCAAGCAAGTCTTTGCTGATATCGGGGATGAACAATCCATTGAGCAAAGTTTAAGTACATTTTCCTCGCACATGGTCAATATTGTGGAAATCTTGAAACTTGTCGATCATGAGAGCCTTGTGCTTTTCGATGAACTGGGTGCCGGGACCGATCCGCAGGAGGGTGCAGCCTTAGCGATTTCTATACTCGATGAGGTATATAATAGAGGGGCCAAAGTCATTGCGACCACCCACTATCCTGAATTGAAGGCATATGGATATAATCGAGAAGGGGTCATGAATGCAAGTGTGGAATTTAATGTTGAGACGTTGAGCCCCACATATAAATTATTGATCGGTGTCCCTGGAAGGAGCAACGCCTTTGAAATTTCCAAGCGTCTCGGATTGAATGATGCAGTCATCGAGCATGCCCGCTCTTATATCGGTGCTGATACGAATGAAGTCGAAAACATGATCGCTTCACTTGAACAGAGCAGGAGACTCGCAGAAGAAGAGCGGCTGGAAGCAAACGAACTGATGAAAAGTGCGGATAAACTCCATAAGGACCTTCAGAAACAGATGATCGAGTTTTATGAACAACGGGACAAAATGTATGAAAAGGCAGAAGCAAAGGCAGCAAAGGTCGTCGACAAAGCAAAAAGTGAAGCCGAAGAAATCATTCATGATTTGAGAAAGCTTCAGCAGAACAAAAAAGCGGAAATCAAAGAGCATGAACTGATTGAGGCCAGAAAGAGGCTGGAAGGTGCTGCACCTGAATTGGAGAAGACCAGCAAATCGGTCAAACGTTCAGCATCCAAACATGAATTTGCAGCAGGTGATGAAGTCAAGGTCCTGAGCTTTGATCAAAAAGGGCATCTGGTCGAAAGAGTTTCCAGAAATGAATGGCAGGTTCAGATCGGCATCATGAAAATGAAGGTGAAAGAATCCGACCTGGAATTCATTAAAGGCAAGCAAAAGGTTGAAACAAAGCCGCTCGCCACGGTTAAAGGCAGGGACTATCATGTCAGCCTTGAATTGGACTTAAGGGGCGAGAGGTATGAAGGTGCGCTGATTCGAGTGGAAAAATACCTGGATGATGCCGTTTTGGCTGGTTATCCACGGGTTTCCATCATTCACGGGAAAGGGACCGGCGCATTGAGGCAGGGTGTTCAGGAATATTTGAAAAATCATCGAAACGTCAAAAGGATCCGCTTCGGGGAAGCTGGTGAAGGAGGCAGCGGCGTGACGGTTGTCGAATTGAAATAACAGGGAGAGTGGTGTGGAAAAATGAATGCGTCCTTTTGGGAAAATGAGTACGTACAGACAGCAGGTTATTACAGCGTAGTCATCCTTTGCATGGTATTATTTTTAGCCATATTTGAATTTGTTACGAAGTACAAAAATTGGGACGAAATCAAAAAGGGGAATTTGGCTGTTGCAATGGCCACTGGCGGGAAAATCTTTGGCATAGCCAACGTTTTCCGCCATTCAATCCTGCAGCATAATACCCTTTTGACCATGATTGGCTGGGGAGTATTCGGGTTTGTCCTGCTATTGATCGGCTACTTCATCTATGAGTTCTTGACTCCGAAGTTTAAAATCGATGAAGAAATTCAACAGGATAACCGGGCGGTAGGATTCATATCGATGGTCATCTCCATCGGATTATCCTATGTCATTGGCGCAAGCATATCGTAAGGAGAGACTTGAATGGATAAATTGGCAAAGGTATTGCTCACCTTATGCGGAGTGTTTTTATTAATTGGCATAATATATATGATTATTTCAATGTGAAGATATAAATATTTTACCAGTCTGAATGGAGTTCTGCGAAACGCAGTGCTCCATTTTGATTTTAGGCAGTTTGAAAAATCAATATTGTATCAATGGATTACAAGTAATCAAAAAATCTGCTGGATGCGTTGATGAATGTAAAGGATGATTTCAGTTACAGGATGATCGCTTTCCGAGGTGCGGGAGTTAGCCTTCTCATTCCGCTGTGGAGGGGGCTCACCTTGCACGCTGATCTCTCCGGAATTTCACGTCTTCCGCTCCAATCAGCCTTTATAAGATAATTTCATTTCTATTAACACTCTAGTATAAAAACAATTTTTTAAAGTTATATCCGCCAAATGCCAATTTTAATAAATTGTATAGGGACTATGGATATATTATAATTGTAAAGAGAAATTTAAAAATTCTAATTTTTCGAGTAAAAATGATTTTGTGAGAAGAAAGGAGGATATGGATGGAATCCAAACCGTGGCTTGAACAATATCCTGAGGAAATACCTTCGGCCCTTGAATATGCCCCAATCCCGGTACATTCTTATTTGACCGAAGCGGCATCACACTTTCCAGACAAGACTGCCATTCATTTTATGGGCAAGGAATTAAGCTACAGGGAAGTGTACGAAGCTGCTTTGAAAATGGCGAATTATCTTTGCTCCATCGGAATAAAGAAAGGCGACCGCGTTGCAATCATGCTGCCAAATACTCCGCAGTCGGTCATCAGCTACTATGGTATTCTCTATGCTGGCGGGGTAGTCGTACAGACAAATCCTCTATACATGGAGCGTGAATTGGAGTACCAAATGAATGATTCGGGAGCAAAAGCAATCATCACTTTGGATATCCTGTTTCCAAGAGTGATCGGCATCCTGGAATCAACATCATTGGAGCATATAATTGTAACCGCTATCAAGGATTTTCTGCCATTTCCGAAAAACCTGATCTACCCATTCATCCAGAAAAAGCAGTACGGAATTGTCGTAGATGTCAAACATCAAGGAAACCATCATCTTTTAAAAAGAATTTTGGATGTTGCAGAAGCGAAGCCGTTGTCAATCGACTTCAACTTTGAGGAAGATTTGGCCTTGCTCCAGTATACAGGAGGGACAACAGGCTTTCCTAAGGGAGTCATGCTGACGCATAAAAATTTGGTTTCCAATGCATCGATGTGCGACGCTTGGCTCTACAAATGCAAAAAAGGTGAAGAAACGATTCTCGGCATCCTACCGTTTTTCCATGTATATGGGATGACTGCTGTCATGATCCTTGCTGTCATGCAAGCATATAAGATGGTGCTGCTGCCCAAATTTGATCCGGAAACAACTTTAAAAACCATTCACAAACAAAAGCCTACGCTGTTCCCGGGGGCCCCGACCATTTATATCGGACTCTTGAATCATCCAAAGCTCAAAGATTTTGATTTATCCTCGATTGAATCATGCATCAGCGGATCGGCGCCGCTTCCTATCGAAGTGCAGGAACAATTCGAAAAGGCTACGAATGGAAAGCTGGTCGAAGGGTACGGTTTGACTGAATCTTCGCCAGTCACGCATGCAAACTTCTTATGGGGGCAAAAACGGATGAAGGGAAGCATAGGAGTCCCATGGCCGGATACCGATTCTGCCATTTTGTCATTAGAGGATGGGAGACCGCTTCCAGTTGGGGAAGTTGGTGAAATAGCTGTCAAAGGACCTCAAGTGATGAAAGGATATTGGAACCGTCCTGAAGAAACGGAGCAAATCCTTAAAGATGGCTGGCTCCGGACAGGAGATCTCGGCTATATGGATGAAGAAGGGTATTTCTATGTGGTAGATCGTAAAAAAGACATGATCATAGCTGGGGGATTCAACATTTATCCCCGGGAAATCGAAGAGGTCCTTTATGAGCATGAAGATGTTCAGGAAGTGGTCATTGCAGGTGTTCCGGATCCTTATCGTGGTGAAACCGTTAAAGCATATGTGGTGAGAAAATTAGGTTCAACCGTCACAGAGGATGAATTAAATATTTTCGCAAGAAAACATTTAGCCGCTTACAAGGTTCCCCGGGTATACGAGTTCCGGGAGGAGCTTCCAAAAACGGCTGTTGGAAAAATATTAAGGCGTGCGTTGATTGAGGAAGAGAAAAATAAACAAAAAGATGATAAACTAGGATGAATGCTTCTCCATTGGAGCCGTCAATAAGGGGCTCTTTGTTTTTGGGAAGAAAATGCGTCCCGTTCCTTGACAGATGTGTGAATTCTATTTATTATAGAATTATGAATGACCATTCATTCATTTTGAATCCAGGAAGAAAACTAGCAGGTGATAGCTATGAAGCGAAACAAACCAAAATATAAACAAATTATCGATGCTGCTGTCATTGTGATCGCCGAAAATGGCTATCATCAGGCACAAGTTTCAAAGATTGCCAAGCAAGCTGGTGTAGCAGATGGAACGATTTATTTGTATTTCAAAAACAAAGAAGACATATTGATTTCATTGTTTCAAGAAAAAATGGGATTATTTGTTGAAAAAATTGAAGAAGTTATAGCAGGAAAACAAAAAGCGGCGGAGAAATTATTAGTGATGGTAGAAAATCATTTTAAGATCTTATCAGAGGACCATCACTTAGCCATTGTTACCCAACTGGAGTTAAGACAGTCGAACAAAGATTTGCGCCTCAAGATCAACGATGTACTTAAAGGATACTTATCATTGATGGATAGCATCCTTCAAGAAGGCATTGATAATGGAGAATTCCATTCATTGAATATTAGACTGGCAAGGCAAATGATCTTCGGTACGATTGACGAAACCGTTACAACTTGGGTCATGAATGAACAAAAATACGATTTAGTCAAACAGGCTCCCGCCGTTCATCAGCTTTTGCTCAATGGATTCAGCGGGCAGAATGCAGACTAAAAAGTAAGGGGGATTGGCGTGCAATACTTGTCTTTAAGGAAAGAAAATCTCGTTGGTTATGTAACGATTAACCGGCCGCCAGCTAATGCATTGGCATCAGGGGTCATCGAGGAAGTATCGCTGGTGCTGGACGAAGTCGAAAAGGATGATGAAATTCGTGTCCTGCTGTTTCATGGAGAGGGAAGATTTTTCTCTGCAGGAGCAGATATTAAGGAATTCACATCTGTAAAGAATGAAGCCGATTTCGAAAAGCTTGGCGCAAACGGCCAAGAAGTTTTCGAGCGGATGGAAAACTTCCCTAAACCGATCATTGCTGCCATACACGGTGCAGCTCTCGGAGGTGGTCTGGAACTTGCGATGGCTTGTCATATACGCTATGTCAGTGAAAATGCCAAGCTCGGTCTGCCTGAACTTCAGCTAGGACTTGTTCCAGGTTTTGCCGGTTCACAGCGTCTCCCAAGATATGTCGGCGTAGCGAAAGCTGCTGAAATGCTGCTGACAAGCGATCCGATATCTGGCACAGAAGCTGTTGCTTGGGGGCTTGCGAATGCGGCATTCACAGAGGATGCAGTGTTTGAAGAAGCTGAAAAGCTGGCTCAAAAGGTTGCCCAAAAAAGCCCGATTGCCATGAAGGCAGCTATTGAACTTCTAAATTATGCTAAGGACGGCAGGTTTGAAGAAGGAGTGAAGCGTGAAGCTGAGCTTTTTGGCGAAGTGTTCATGTCTGAGGATGGACAGGAAGGAATCAGTGCTTTTATCGAAAAACGGAAGCCGAACTTCATAGGCAAATAGTTTTTCTCTAAAATAGCTCATCATATGATGTTGATTGGAGTGGAAGGTGCGATGCCGCTTGGAAAGCAAGCATCCTGAAGTGGAATTCAACCTTACACAATTTAAAAAATAAAAATACAAATTTTTTTGAAGTGAATTTTCGAAATCTTTTAAACTAAAATAATGTTTTCATTATTGGGAGGGACAGAATATGAATATCTTCGTTTTAATGAAACGAACTTTTGACACAGAAGAAAGAATCACTATTTCCGGCGGACAAATCAATGAGGATGGTGCTGAATTCATCATTAATCCTTATGATGAGTATGCGGTCGAGGAAGCAATCCAATTAAGGGATGAGCACGGCGGCGAGATCACGGTTGTGACAGTAGGCAGCGAGGAAAGCGAAAAGCAGCTGCGCACTGCATTGGCTATGGGTGCTGATAAGGCTGTTCTGATCAATACCGAGGATGATTTGGAATATGGCGACCAATTTACGACAGCTAAAATCCTTGCTGAATTCCTGAAGGATAAGGACGCAGATATTATTCTAGGTGGAAATGTAGCCATCGATGGGGGATCGGGGCAAGTTGGTCCACGTGTAGCCGAATTATTGGATATCCCTTATGTAACAACCATCACGAAGCTTGAAATAGATGGGGACAAAGCGACTGTCGTACGTGATGTCGAAGGGGATTCTGAAGTGATTGAAACAACACTTCCTTTGCTGGTCACTGCACAGCAGGGCTTGAACGAACCAAGATATCCTTCGCTTCCAGGGATAATGAAAGCAAAGAAAAAGCCATTGGAAGAATTGGAATTGGATGATTTAGATCTTGATGAGGACGATGTCGAAGCCAAGACAAAAACCATTGAAATTTATTTGCCGCCGAAGAAAGAAGCAGGAAAAGTGCTGGAAGGCGAACTAGAAGACCAAGTAAAAGAATTGGTGACTTTACTGAATAAAGAAGCAAAGGTTGTCTGAAATAACTTCTATTGTGACGATGACAAACAGGAGGGAATAAAACATGACTAGAAAAGTTTTAGTATTGGGTGAAGTCAGGGACGGCTCTCTGCGCAATGTATCCTTTGAAGCGATTGCAGCTGGGAAGACGATTGCAGAGGGCGGAGAAGTAGTAGGCGTTTTATTGGGCGATTCTGTAAGCGCTTTAGGAGAACAGTTGCTCCATTACGGTGCGGATCGAGTCGTGGTCGTCGAAGATGAAAAGTTGAAGCAATACACTTCCGATGGCTTTTCACAAGCGTTTCAAGCAGTAGTGGATGCTGAAAGTCCTGAAGGAATCGTTTTCGGCCATACAGCGCTTGGGAAGGACCTATCACCGCGTGTAGCGGGCAAGCTTGGGACAGGCTTGGTTTCCGATGTGACAGCATTGGAAGAAGCAGGCGGAAATCTGGTTTTCACCCGTCCGATCTATTCGGGAAAAGCGTTTGAGAAAAAGATCATCACAGATGGAATTATTTTTGCCACTATACGTCCTAATAACATCCCAGCTCTTGAGAAGGATGAAAGCCGCAGCGGAGAAGTAGGGTCTGTAACAGCTGAAATCAAGGATCTGCGTACGATCATTAAAGATGTTGTGCGAAAAGCGAGCGAAGGCGTAGATCTTTCTGAAGCAAAAGTCATTATTGCAGGAGGCCGCGGAGTGAAAAGCGAAGACGGCTTTGAGCCTTTAAAAGAATTGGCGAACGTGCTTGGCGGGGCGGTTGGGGCTTCCCGTGGGGCATGTGATGCAGACTATTGCGATTACTCCCTTCAAATCGGCCAGACTGGCAAGGTCGTAACACCTGACCTCTACATCGCATGCGGAATCTCCGGGGCGATCCAGCATTTGGCGGGAATGTCGAATTCCAAAGTGATAGTAGCCATTAACAAAGATCCTGAAGCCAACATCTTCAAAGTTGCAGATTACGGAATTGTCGGCGATCTTTTCGAGGTAGTTCCGATGCTGACAGAAGAATTCAAGAAATTGAAGGTTGCAAGTTCTTAATATGGTTTGAGATGAAAGCGGCCTAAGGGCCGCTTTCCTTTTGGATGAATACAAAACAGTGTTTTGGGTAAATTACGTACGAGCAAAATATTCGCATCATCGTATAATGGATGGTATACTCTCCATATAAGTTAAGGATATTTCATTAGGAGGCAAAATTAATGGCTATTACACACGCAACTGATCAAAATTTCTCTGCTGAAACTGGGCAAGGCCTAGTATTGGCTGATTTTTGGGCGCCGTGGTGCGGACCTTGTAAAATGATTGCACCTGTTTTGGAAGAATTGGATTCCGAAATGGGAGACAAAGTAAAAATCGTTAAAGTTGATGTAGACGAAAACCAAGAAACTGCAAGCAACTTTGGCGTAATGAGCATTCCAACTTTAGTCGTTCTTAAAGACGGCGAAGTTGTAGACAAAGTAATCGGATTCCAACCAAAAGAAGCGTTGGCTGAGCTTTTGAACAAACACGCATAATACATTGAACGGTGCCTAAGCACAATAGTGGCTGTCGAATTTATTCGGCAGCCATTTTTTATGGCTGTAAAATAATTATGGCGGGGTGGGCCAACTGGAAATTGGTTGAAAAACTGAAGCATTTAGTAGTGTTTGAAAAGGGCTTGGAGTTTCAGTTGAACCGGATTCCTATTGAGTCATAGGGGAAGGAAAAGGGAACGAGCGGTTATCGTGCCCGAATGAGGGGCTCGCGGAAAAAAAAAGGGAACAAGAGGGCGGTGGCGTGCCCCACAAATCCGTTTAACGAACCGTCCCCGGATGGCATGAGTTATGCTGGTGCAATCCAGTTTATCTTTGACCGCACCGATTGTATAATACTATATAGAGGATAAGGCGATATGGAGTTGGTTGTAGCGATGAATGAACTAATTAAAAATAAATTGACCTTGCTTCCCGATCAACCAGGATGCTACTTGATGAAGGATCGCCAGGGAACGATCATTTATGTAGGAAAGGCGAAGGTTTTAAAAAATCGGGTCAGGTCTTATTTTACTGGATCCCATGACGGAAAGACCCAAAGGCTTGTCAGTGAAATACATGATTTCGAATATATCATGACATCTTCTGACCTGGAAGCACTTATATTGGAAATGAATCTAATAAAAAAATGGGATCCAAAATATAATGTCATGCTTAAGGATGATAAAAGTTATCCTTTTATCAAACTTACTGCAGAGCGTCATCCAAGATTGATCACGACTCGGAAAGTAAAAAAAGATAAAGGGAAATATTTCGGACCTTATGCAAATGTCGGTGCGGCAAATGAGACAAAAAAATTGCTGGACCGCTTATATCCTCTTCGGAAATGTTCCACACTGCCTGACCGTGTCTGCCTATATTATCATATGGGACAATGCCTGGCACCCTGTGTAAAGGAAGTAAAAGAGGACACCTATAAGGAAATGACGGATGAAATCACCCGTTTCCTTAACGGAGGGTACAAGGATATCAAAGTGGAACTTACTAAAAAGATGGAGGATGCTTCGGAAAATCTGGAATTCGAAAGGGCAAAAGAATACCGGGACCAAATCATGCATATTGAAGCTACGATGGAAAAACAGAAAATGACGATGACCGATTTTACGGATCGGGATATTTTCGGCTACGCTGTTGATAAAGGCTGGATGTGTGTCCAAGTGTTCTTCGTGCGGCAAGGGAAATTAATTGAACGTGATGTATCCCTTTTCCCTGTTTATGATGAGCCTGAAGGCGAATTCCTTACTTATTTAGGTCAATTTTACTCGAAAACGAATCATATTAAGCCAAATGAACTGTTCGTGCCGCAATCAGTTGATGAAAAATTGGCTTCGGAACTATTGGATATCAAAGTGTTAAAGCCAATGAGGGGACAGAAAAAAGAGCTTGTCAGACTGGCTGAAAAAAATGCAAAAATGGCATTGAATGATAAGTTTGCTTTAATTGAAAAAAATGAACAACGAACGATCAAAGCAGTTGAGAACCTTGGGGAGATCATGAATATTTACACCCCGCATCGGATTGAAGCCTTCGATAATTCAAATATTCAAGGGGCGGATCCCGTTTCTGCCATGATCGTTTTCATCGATGGCAGGCCGGAAAAAAAAGAGTATCGAAAATATAAAATTAAAAGCGTCCAGGGGCCGGATGACTATGAATCCATGCGTGAAGTGGTGCGTCGCAGGTATTCAAGGGTTTTGAAAGAAAATCTGCCCATCCCGGATTTGATAGTGATTGACGGGGGAAAAGGCCAGATCGAGGCGGCAAAGGATATATTGCTCAACGAATTGGATTTAGAGATACCTGTCGCGGGATTGGCAAAGGATGAGAAGCATAGGACTTCACAACTTTTATACGGCGATCCGCTTCAAATCGTGCCGCTTGAACGGAGCAGCCAGGAATTTTATTTGCTTCAACGGATCCAGGACGAAGTTCACCGTTTTGCCATTACATTCCACAGGCAGGTTAGAGGAAAAACATCCTTTAAATCGCTGTTGGATGATATTGAAGGGATCGGCCCGAAAAGAAAAAAACAGTTGTTGAAGCATTTTGGATCCATGAAAAAAATGAAGGAAGCGTCAATCGAGGATTTTATTGGTATGGGTCTTCCCCAAAAAGTCGCGGAAAACATTTTTGAAAAGTTAAAAGATTAAGCTTTACCTTCATGGAGGGTATGTTATAATATAGCAAACCTAATAAGCATAAATCACTTTTTATAACAAAGTGATGATAGAGGTGCGGGCTTCAATAGTAGGAACTCAGAGAAGAATGAGCTTCAGTGAAGAGTTTTGAAAGGGAATGTCTGCCGAAGTGAGAGGAAGCTCATCGTTCCTTTTGCTGGTTCTGCATTGAATAAATGCAGGATTGTCAAGATGTTAACATCTTGGAGGGCTATCTCACCAATGTATTGTTCGTTTTTTTCGTACATTACTGGCAATGGGATGAGATCTCATTGCTTTTTTTATTGGTGGCCAGATTTCTCCAAAATAAATCCGTTAAAGAAAGAAGGAGAAACCGTGGGTATAGTTGTACAAAAGTTTGGCGGCACATCGGTAGGCAATGTTGAGCGGATATTGAATGCAGCCAGAAGAGTAGTGGAAGAAAAGGAAAAAGGAAATCAAGTCGTCGTAGTCGTCTCGGCTATGGGCAAATCTACCGATCAGCTTGTAGAATTGGCAAAACAAATAAGTCCGATACCGGATAAAAGAGAAATGGATATGCTATTGTCCACCGGGGAGCAGATTACCATCTCCCTGTTATCAATGGCACTGAAGGAAATGGGACATGAAGCCATTTCTTTTACAGGCGGGCAGGCAGGGATTTTGACGGAATCCGTTCCGGGGAATGCGAGGATCAAACACATTTCCTCAGGAAAGATACAAGGTTGCTTGAATGAAAAAAAGATCGTCATCGTTGCAGGATTTCAAGGCATCGATGAAAATAATGAAATTTTGACGCTTGGCAGGGGAGGCTCGGATACAACCGCTGTTGCATTGGCCGCAGCCCTGAATGCGGACCGATGCGATATTTTTACGGATGTGACAGGCGTTTATACTACTGATCCCAGATATATAAAGGGAGCGCGTCAGTTAAAGTCCGTATCCTACGATGAAATGCTTGAACTGGCAAATTTGGGAGCGGGGGTGCTGCATCCTAGAGCAGTAGAATTTGCGAAGAATTATGGCATTGCTCTTCAGGTATGTTCAAGTATGGAAAAAGTGGAAGGTACAATCATTGAGGAGGCGGTTACGATGGAACAAAATCTTATTGTCCGTGGTGTGGCTTTTGAAGAAGATATTATCCGGGTGACACTGGTCGGGCTAAAAAATGAAATTCAGCATTTATCAACAATTTTTACAAAACTTGCTGAAAATCATATCAATGTTGATATTATCATTCAAAGCCAAACGGAAGCACAAAAAACAAGCTTGTCTTTTTCGATAAAAAAAGAACAGCTGAATGAGACAATCAGCGTCCTGGAAAATTATAAAAAAGAGTTGGATTTTGAATCCGCAGAATATGAAACCGGACTTGCCAAGGTATCTATCGTTGGTTCAGGCATGGTTTCCAACCCTGGTGTGGCAGCACAAATGTTCAAGGCACTGGCCGATGAACACATCAAGATTAAAATGGTCAGCACATCTGAAATCAAGGTTTCAACGGTTATTGATGAGGGGCAGATGCTGAAGGCAGCGGGCATCCTCCACACCGCTTTCGGTTTGGATAAATTGAAAGCAGAAGCTGAAGTTTCCTCATAAAAAGATTCACATACAAACGTTAGGGCAGGCAGCGGATGGATAGTCGCTGCCTGCCCTTATTTCTAATCGTGCACTGGATCTTTTTTGTCCCATTTCACAATAATCTTCACTGATTGCTGTTTTTTGTGTATTTCTTCATAGGCCTCTGTAATTACTTTTTTTTGCGATTGAATTTGCTGTGCCAAAAATCCGGTTTCCATCCTGAAGCATGAATCAGGATTGGATTTCAATCTGTTTTTGATGATGGAGCTGGTCAGTTCATATTCTGTTTCCAGCTTTCCTTCCTTCGTAATATGTAGGTATCCCCAGCCGGCCTCCACAAAAAAGGCATACAGTTCGTCGTGGGACAGCAGCGGAAATTTACGGGCTAAGTTCTTGCCTGCCCAATATAAAATGTCCGGAGCTTCTTTTCCAAGCAGGTCAGGGACCAGGATTTCACGAATCAGTTCATAACCAAAGACCGATATCATATCTTTGGTTGTGGTTTGTTGCTCTTCCAGTTCTTGTTCGGTCTCAGCACTCAATAGTTCTTCAGTAGAAGCATTCACGTAATTCCCCTCTTTCTATAATTATATTATATACAAAAATCTACATTGTTTTAAAAGGAAAAAAGGACGAATTCATACTGGAATATTTTTTCACAATACCTTCTTGTTGAATAATGAACATAATCATAAGCTTATTTTCAGAACATTCCGGATAAAGAAGGGTAAAGAAATGTTTTAGAATAACAGTGATTTTGTGAATACGTTTTCTTGACGCTTCCACTACATGGGAGTAAAATGAACATGTCACATTATTGTTATAATTCAATAATGCATCGGATGTCGCACAATATCGAATTGTGTCCATTGAAAATCGATGCAAAGCATTCATCATTAAGGGGGGTAAATCATGGCTGGAAATCGTGAATTTAATTATCGCAGATTGCACTCTCTGCTAGGTGTTATTCCTGTTGGTTTATTCTTGACTCAACATTTAGTAGTGAACCATTTTGCAACACGCGGAGATCAAGCATTCAATGATGCTGCAGGCTTTATGGAGAAACTGCCATTCCGCTATTTCTTGGAAATCTTTATTATTTTTCTGCCTTTGCTGTTCCATGCGATATACGGACTATATATTGCATTTACTGCAAAAAACAATGCAAGCAGATTTGGGTACTTCCGTAACTGGATGTTTATGCTTCAGCGTGTATCCGGTGTCATTACACTTGCATTCGTTGCATGGCATGTTTGGGAAACACGGATTCAGGCAGCATTTGGTGCAGAAGTCAATTTCCAAATGATGCACAATATTTTATCAAATCCACTAATGCTTGCGTGGTACATAATCGGAGTTGTATCAACTGTTTTCCATTTCGCAAATGGACTATGGTCATTCTGCGTAAGCTGGGGAATCACTGTTTCTCCAAGATCACAGCTTATTTCAACTTATGTAACGTTATTGATTTTTATTGCGTTGTCTGTAGTTGGCGTTCAAGCGCTTCTTGCGTTCGTATAAGTTAATGTTCAGACTTGATAGATAGCATGTTTGAAAGAATGGACAATGGTTAGAAAAGGAGTGAGTCATGATGAGTAAAGGAAAAGTCATTGTTGTCGGAGGCGGACTTGCCGGCTTGATGGCAACAATTAAAATCGCAGAATCAGGAACGCCAGTGGATCTGTTTTCACTAGTGCCTGTTAAGCGTTCTCACTCTGTGTGTGCACAAGGTGGAATCAATGGTGCTGTAAATACGAAAGGTGAAGGGGATTCTCCATGGATTCATTTTGATGATACGATCTATGGAGGCGATTTCCTCGCCAATCAGCCTCCAGTAAAGGCGATGTGTGAAGCTGCACCAGGAATCATCAATTTACTTGACCGTATGGGTGTCATGTTTAACCGTACACCAGAGGGATTATTGGATTTCCGTCGATTTGGCGGAACAGAGCATCATAGAACAGCATTCGCGGGGGCAACTACTGGCCAGCAGCTTCTTTATGCATTGGACGAGCAGGTTCGCCGCCACGAAGTATCCGGCCTTGTAAATAAGTATGAGGGCTGGGAATTTCTAGGGGTAGTCCTAGATGATGATGGAGCAGGCCGAGGAATCGTTGCCCAGGATCTGAAAACGATGGAAATCAAATCATTTCCTGCAGATGCTGTCATCATGGCAAGCGGCGGTCCTGGAATCATTTTTGGTAAATCAACCAACTCTGTAATCAATACTGGTTCTGCAGCTTCCATTTTGTATCAGCAAGGGGCTTACTATGCCAATGGCGAATTTATTCAAATTCATCCGACAGCGATCCCTGGGGATGATAAGCTTCGCTTGATGAGTGAATCTGCCCGTGGTGAAGGTGGACGCGTATGGACATATAAAGACGGGAAGCCTTGGTATTTCCTTGAAGAGAAATATCCTGCTTACGGAAACCTTGTTCCGCGTGATATTGCGACGCGTGAAATTTTTGATGTCTGCGTCAATCAAAAATTAGGCATCAATGGAGAAAACATGGTGTATCTTGATCTTTCTCATAAAGATCCGAAAGAGCTTGATATCAAACTTGGTGGAATCATTGAAATCTATGAGAAATTCATGGGTGATGACCCACGCAAGGTCCCTATGAAAATCTTCCCGGCCGTTCACTATTCAATGGGTGGACTATGGGTCGACTACAATCAAATGACAAGCATTCCTGGCGTCTTTGCAGCGGGAGAATGTGATTATTCCCAGCATGGCGGAAATCGTCTCGGGGCGAATTCCCTTCTATCCGCAATCTATGGCGGAATGGTTGCAGGACCAAATGCAGTTAAGTATATTAAAGGTTTGGAAAAGCATGTTGACGATATTTCTTCTTCCATTTTCGATCGTCATGTACAGCAGGAAGAAGAAAAATGGAAAAATATCCTTTCCATGGACGGAAAAGAAAATGCCTATGTCCTTCATAAGGAGCTTGGTGAATGGATGACGGATAATGTAACCGTGGTCCGCCATAACGATAAGCTTCTACAAACGGATGAAAAAATCCAGGAATTGATGGAACGCTATAAAAATATCAATATCAACGATACGGCAAAATGGAGCAACCAAGGTGCATCATTCACGAGACAGCTTCATAATATGCTTCAGCTTGCACGAGTCATTACAATCGGAGCTTATAACCGTAATGAAAGCCGTGGAGCCCATTATAAGCCGGAATTCCCTAAACGTAATGATGAAGAATTCTTAAAGACGACAATGGCTAAGTATAATGCTGAAACAAATGCACCTGAATTCCATTATGAAGAAGTGGATCTTTCCTTGATCCCTCCACGCGAACGTGACTATACTAAAAGTAAGAAAGAGGCGAATAAAGGATGAGTGAAAATAAAAAAGTTCGCTTCATCATTACACGTCAAGATAGTCCTGAAGCGGCACCTTATCAAGAAGAGTTTGAATTAGATTATAGACCGAATATGAACGTGATTTCTGCATTGATGGAAATCAGGCGAAATCCTGTCAATGTCAAAGGCCAGGCAACGACTCCCATTACATGGGATATGAACTGCCTTGAAGAGGTTTGCGGAGCTTGTTCGATGGTCATTAACGGCAAGCCAAGACAGTCATGTACTGCGCTTGTTGATAAATTAGAGCAGCCGATTCGCCTTGAGCCGATGCGTACATTCCCGGTTGTCCGTGATTTACAGGTCGATCGCAGCAGAATGTTCGATTCTCTTAAAAAGGTAAAGGCATGGATTCCGATCGATGGAACTTATGATTTGGGTCCTGGTCCACGTATGCCTGAGAAGAAGCGCCAATGGGCATATGAGCTTTCTAAATGTATGACTTGCGGAGTCTGCCTGGAAGCATGTCCGAATGTGAATAGCAAATCGGACTTCATCGGGCCGGCGCCTTTATCCCAGGTCCGTCTCTTCAATGCACATCCAACTGGAGAGATGAACAGGGATGAACGTTTGGAAACGATCATGGGTGACGGTGGACTTGCGAACTGCGGAAACTCCCAAAACTGTGTTCAATCTTGTCCGAAAGGCATTCCTTTAACCACTTCCATTGCAGCTTTGAACAGGGATACCACTTTCCAAATGTTCCGTAACTTCTTTGGAAGCGACAAAACTGTTTAATATAAGTCACAAGAGCTTACAGCCGAACGCGGCTGTAAGCTTTTTTTGATTGTTTTCTCAATATCCCGCCCCGAGGAACGCGAACAACCTTCCTTGGCAATCAACCGTATCCATCCTTTTTTGAAGAGCTACAGATCTTTCGAAGAGAACTTTCCACAAATTTTTCAGCTCCTTTCTTGGCATACTAAACGAAAAACTTCCAAAGGAGGCACGTATGATGAACTTCAGGAAAATGCTGATAGGTGTTATCGCCACGCTTTCATTTAGTATGTTGAGCACGGTGGAATGGGAAGTTGCGCAGTCCAAAGAAGCGACTAATCAACTGGATCTTACCCTGCTATACACAAATGACACTCACTCCCATTTGGAGAACATCCCTTTTTTGCATAGCGCCATAAAACAAGTTCGCCAGGAAAGTAAACATACATTGCTGTTCGATGCAGGAGACGTGTTTTCAGGAACATTATTCTTCAACCAATTTTTAGGTCAGGCGGATTTAGCGTTAATGAACAGAATCGGCTATGACGCGATGACTTTCGGCAATCATGAATTTGATCGGACCTCAGCAGTCCTATCCCAGTTCGTCAGCAGAGCGAAATTTCCGTTTGTCAGCGCAAATATTGATTTTTCCCACGATCCCGACCTGTCCGGTCTCTATATAAATAAAATTGGAAACCCCGCAAAGGATGGCATGATCTATCCAGCGATCATCAAACAAATAGATGGACATCGAATTGGCATCATTGGAGTTACTACTGAAGAAACGCCTTTTCTCTCCAGCCCCGGCAAAACGATCATTTTCCAAAACGCAAAGGAAAAAATGGAGAAAATGATCCAGCAGCTCAGGAAAAACGGGATCAATAAGATAGTAGTCTTATCCCATCTTGGCTTCAATGAGGACAAAAAATTGGCCAAAGAGGTAGCTGGTATCGATGTCATCATCGGCGGGCACTCCCATACAAAGCTGGATCAGCCAGTAGTCATAATGAATGGAACGACTCCGACAATCATCGTACAAGCGAACGAATATGCAAAATATTTAGGCGAGTTAAATGTGGTGTTCGACCCTAACGGAAAATTGGATAAATGGAATGGAAAATTGATCGATGTCCATGCGAAAGACAAAAATGGAAACGATATATATGAGCCAGATCAATTTGCCCAACAAAAAGTAAGAGAATACAGCAAGTCTGTGCAAGCGCTGGAAACTAAAATAATCGGGACATCCGCTGAGCGATTGAACGGCGATCGGCCGGATATCCGTATAAGAGAAACAAATTTGGGAGACTTGATTGCTGATGCCCTGCTCAATGAAGCCCGTAAAACTGATCATGTGGATATTGCCTTTCAAAACAGTGGGGGCATCAGAGCGTCTTTGGAAAAGGGGCCGATTTCTGTAGGAAATCTCCTTAATGTCCTCCCATTCGGAGATTCATTGATTGTTTTACCGCTTACAGGATACGAAATCATTTCTGCCCTTGAACATGGTGTTTCTGCATTGGAAGAACCATCAGGGCGTTTTTTGCAAGTGTCAGGCATTCACTTTGAATTTGACCCGACTAAGCCCATCGGGAAAAGAGTAACTAATGTGAAGGTGAAATCCGATGATTCCTACAATCCCATTAATCCCAACCGAAAGTATTCCGTGGTCATGAATAAATTCATGGCAGATGGCGGTGATGGATACACCGTTTTCAAGGAAGCAGAGAGCCAGTCGAAAGAATTGCCAATGGTCGATTATGAGGCGGTGTCTTCGTATATCCAGAAAATGAAGACCGTCACTTCTCCAGAGGGCGGAAGGATTGTTCAATTGCCAAAAAAGGAATAAGAGAGAAAGGCTATTTAAAAACCTTCGTACTATTTATCAAGATTGAGTATGGTTGATTTCCGCTGCAGGATGCTCGCTTTCCGAGGGGCCTCACACGATGTGCCGACCTTAATCGAACATCCTCCTTACCTCTCCTCGGCTTTCGCCTGCTGGGTCTCATCTGACCCGCCAATCCCTCCGGAGTCTCGCACCTTCCGCTCTAATCAACAATAAATAGCAAATTCTGCAAAAACAACGGTAAAAAAACAACAATCTCTGTTAAAAAGCATTAAAAAAGTTAATTGATAAAAAGGTTATTTTGTGGAATAAACTCTCACTCTCATCCAACCTTATCAGTAATCCAGGTTTAAACAGGGGGACAAAAAAGATCACCGTTTATTCTTTTCAAAGAATCAGAAAAGTTTTATAATAGTAAAAAAAAGAATGAACATTCATTCATTTTTAGATGAGATCATTGCTTAAAAGCATCAAGGAGGGGTTTCTAGTGTTAAACCGTGTAAATTATATAGATGAACCGGAGTCGTGGAAAGAGGCGTTTTCATTTTCGCATTCCATTAAGGTCAGATTTTCTGAGACCGATATGTTCGGCCATTTAAACAATACTGTACCATTCACTTATTTTGAAGAAGCAAGAATCGAGTTTTTTAAATTTCTTGGATTCATGCAGGATTGGGTTCATCCTGATAGTGGCGAGATCCCTGTTGTCGCTGATCTGCAATGCGATTTTATCCAGCAGGTATTCTTCGGTCAAACGATCCAAGTTCATGTGAAGCCAGAATCGATCGGAAATTCTTCCATGGATCTTCATTATATGGGGACAAACGAGGATGGCTGCATTTGCTTTGTTGGGAGAGGAACCATCGTGCAAATGTCAAAGAAGACTGGAAAAGGCGCCCCATGGACGGAGGACATGAAAGAAAGGATGGCCAATGCAGGAAAACGGAGCAATTGCTATTCTTTTTAAAAAAGAATAGCCTTTTTTTACATTATCAGCCATTCTAATGTCACTTCAATTATTTAAATCACATATGATAACGTGACGACCAAAATACCCATCCCCGCGGTTAGAAGCTGGCGAAGGCAAGGAGGGTTACAATAGTTGAAGGACAATGATTTCACTCACAAACCGTTGCTCACAAAGAGAGAAAAAGAAGTATTCGAACTGTTAGTACAGGATAAAACAACCAAGGAGATCGCAGGCGAATTGTTTATTAGCGAAAAGACAGTTCGAAACCACATTTCCAACGCCATGCAAAAGCTTGGAGTTAAGGGGCGTTCTCAAGCTGTAGTTGAACTTCTTCGAATGGGAGAGTTAAAGCTATAAGTGATGCCGGCTTCCTTATTTTTAAGGTGGCCGGTTTCCCATTTTTAAGTGTAAATACAATGACTGGGCTGTTTTCGAGAAGATTGTTTTTTTCTTCGCTCTTTTCGTAAAGTTTATTGCTATTGGACAAAGGTTGTGTAAGGTTGATTTCCGCTGCAGGTTGCTCGCTTTCCAAGTGGCGTGCTGTGAGCCTCCTCGCTTCGTGGGGTCTCACCTGTCTAGATCCAGGCCAGAGCTTAGGGGATCGGTCATAAGCCCCTAGTCAAAGCCCTGCAGCTTTTCCAACCTGCGCGCTGATCCCTCAAGAGTCTCACACCTTGCGTTCAAATCAACAATAATTTTCAGGAAAAACTGTTCTAAACAACAATCTTTGAGAAAAGAGTCTTTTTCTTTTATCAGTGAGAATTATTCATAAGGTCATTAATTGGAGTAAGCATATTTTCGAGTAATCAACTTTATTTTTTTTATGGATAATTGCAACCAACTTTAAGAAAGCAGCCATTAATAAAAACTCATTTGAATTATTCTTTCTTGAAATTTCATAGAAAAAAAGGGACAATAATCGTAGAATGACACTAGTACTAGGGAGTTGCATGAAATGATAAACAAAAGCGTCGATAAGGAAAAACTTGACGTCGTTGCCGATATAGAAAAAGATTTAAGATACATATCCGCAATCATAAAACAAAAAGGACGGGAAATCCTCAGCAATTATACGATCACACCCCCTCAGTTCGTTGCGCTGCAATGGCTTTTTGAGGATGGAGATATGACAATTGGCGATCTATCAAACAAAATGTTCTTAGCATGCAGCACTACAACCGATTTGGTTGACCGTATGGAGAAAAATGATCTTGTGATGAGAGTGAAGGACCCTAATGACCGCCGGGTGGTAAGGATCCATCTGCTAAAAGAAGGGGAACGGATCATTGATGAGGTAATCCAAAAGCGTCAGATTTATTTACAGGAATTGCTCCAAAACTTTTCAGCTGATGAAGTATTCAACCTGAAAGACAATTTGATGAAATTACACCAAGAAATGAAAGAAAAATGAGGCGAGATGCTTGAGACAACCGATTGGCATTATTGATTCAGGAGTTGGAGGCTTGACGGTAGCGAAAGAAGTGATGAGGCAGCTGCCGAATGAAACCATATATTATTTCGGGGATACGGCAAGATGCCCATATGGACCGAGGCCAGTTGAAGAAGTGAAAGAGTATACATGGCAAATGACCCGTTTTTTACTGAAGCATGAAATTAAAATGCTGATCATTGCTTGCAACACCGCAACCGCCGTTGTCCTTGACGAGATAAGGTCGGAGCTCCAAATTCCCGTGATCGGGGTCATTTATCCAGGGGCTCGGGCAGCGCTGAAATTGACGAAGAATCACCACGTTGGGGTATTAGGAACGATCGGCACAATTAAAAGCAAAGCATATGAAAAGGCATTGACCTCCATAAATCAACGTGTATCTGTACAAGGATTGGCTTGTCCAAAGTTTGTCCCTCTTGTTGAAAGTGGAGAATATATGAGTTCGTTTGCAAAGAAGATTGTAGCCGAAACGCTGCAGCCAATAAGGAATTGGGGGATAGATACCTTAATATTGGGATGTACGCATTATCCATTGCTTCAGCCTGTGATTGAAAACATCATGGGCAAGACCGTCCAGGTAATCAGCTCAGGTGAGGAGACCGCACGGGAAGTGAGTACAATCCTTTATTATTATGGGATGATGTCTGATTTGAAAGAAGAGCCGATGCATAGATTTTTCACAAGCGGTTCACGGCAAATCTTCTCGAGGATCGCTATGGATTGGCTGAATAAAGAAATGATCGAAGTAGAAACCATTCGTTTTAAGAGTGAATGAACGCTCTTAGGACGAAATGGTTTTTTTTCAGCCTTATGCCAGGAAGGCTTGCAACTATTGAGAATACGAAAAGAGTTTTTTTTGTCCAAGCGGTCTATTTTTTTATCAAGGCTCGTATATATGTAGTACAAACTGTCCTGAGGAGGGGTACTGCATGTCTAAACGTGCGAAAGCAACCATTGCGATTACAGTCCTGGCTTCATCCATGTATTTATCCGGATGTGGATTATTCGGAGGGAACAATAAAGAAAAACTCGATCCGCCGCAAGATGTTTCGTATTTGAAGGAAGGTAAATCTGTTGACGCTTCCGCAGATAAAAATTCCAACAAAGCAACCGAAAAGGCGATACAAACCGAGCTATATTTAATCAATAAAGATGGCTATGTCGTTGCCCAAACCTTTGCACTGCCGAATACCCAATCAATTGCGAAGGAAGCACTGGAATATTTGGTCGATGGGGGGCCGGTGACGGAAATGCTGCCAAATGGATTTAGAGCGGTATTGCCGGCTGATACCGAAGTCCTGGGTGTTGATATTAAGGATGACGGCAAAGCAGTAGTTGATTTTTCGAAGGAGTTCACTAAATATCAGGCAGCAGATGAACAAAAAATCCTTCAAGCGATCACCTGGACAATGACCCAGTTTGATACAGTGAAAAAAGTGGAACTGCGGGTCAATGGAACGCCATTAAAGGAAATGCCTGTTAAGGGAACTCCGATCAGTGCGGATGGACTCAGCCGGGCGGATGGCATCAACATGGATACTTCCGGTGTGGCTGATATCACTAACACACATCCGATAACGGTTTATTACTTATCACAAAATGGAAAGGGCTATAATTATGTTCCGGTCACGAAAAGGGTGGATAACAGTGAACGGGATGATGTGGCAGCTGTCGTAAAAGAACTGGTTGATGGACCGGGCTATAACAGCAACCTCGTCACTGATTTTCTTCCGGATGTCAAATTGGTCGATGCACCTGAATTTGATGCTGGCAAAGTCACTCTGAACTTTAATGAATCTGTACTAGGGAGCTTTAAAGAAAAGAAGATTTCCCAATACTTAATGAATTCGCTTGTCCTGTCCTTGACGGAACAGCCTGAGATCAAGAGTGTTGCAATTGAAGTGAATGGAAGCACCAAACTTGTTGATGATCAAGGGGAATCATTGACAGAACCTGTCACAAGACCTGAAAAAGTGAACACAGGTAGTTTTTAAAAAAAATTTTTTGTTATACTATATACTGAACTATGAAAGAGGATGGCAGACTGCCACCTCTTCTTTATTGTGAAGAACATAAACTGAAATACATTCAAGGAGGAGTTATAGATGAGGCCAGACGGCAGGGAAAATCCGCTGCAGCTAAGACCCATACATATTGATACGAATTATTTGAAACACCCGGAGGGGTCAGTTTTGATTTCAGTGGGAGAAACAAAGGTCATTTGTACTGCCAGCGTCGAGGATCGAGTTCCTCCATTCATGCGAGGAGAAGGAAAAGGGTGGATCACAGCGGAATATTCCATGCTTCCCCGTGCCACAGAAACAAGGAACATTCGTGAATCCTCAAAAGGGAAGGTTTCCGGAAGAACAATGGAAATTCAGCGCCTGATCGGACGCGCGCTTCGTGCGATTGTGGATTTGAATAAAATTGGTGAAAGAACAGTGTGGATCGATTGTGATGTCATCCAGGCAGATGGCGGTACACGGACAGCTTCTATCACAGGAGCATTCGTAGCCATGGCGATTGCAATGAATAAACTTCAAGAAGCGAAAAAGCTGCCTTCATTTCCGATAAATGATTTCTTGGCAGCTACGAGCGTTGGTGTAATGGAGGAAAATGGCGTCGTATTGGATTTGAACTATGCAGAAGATAGCAGCGCCCTGGTGGATATGAACGTCGTTATGACTGGAAGCGGGGAGTTTGTAGAACTGCAGGGAACCGGTGAAGAATCCACTTTCTCCCATAGCCAGCTTCAATCAATGATCGATGCCGCCCAAAAAGGAATTAATGAATTGATTGAAATGCAGAAGCAGGTACTAGGGGATATCGCTCTTAAAATTGAGTCAAGAAAAGGTGAATGATATGGGAAAGCAAGTGATTATCGCTACAAAAAATAAAGGGAAAGCGAAAGAATTTGTGAGCATGTTCTCCCCTTATGGAATTGAAGTGAAAACATTATTGGATATCCCGAATGCTCCGGATGTGGAAGAAACAGGGACAACCTTCAAAGAGAATGCAATTCTTAAAGCTGAAACGATCTCAGGGGAAATGAATACAATTGTAATTGCGGATGACTCAGGCCTTGCCATTGACGCGTTGGAAGGAAGGCCAGGGGTTTATTCGGCCAGGTATGCAGGCGAAGAAAAGAATGATGAAGCCAATATGGATAAAGTCCTTATGGAGTTGAAGGATATACCCGGCGAGGATAGAACGGCTCGATTCCATTGTGCACTTGCTGTTGCAGTACCAGGAGAAGAAACGATTACAGTCGAAGGTACATGCGACGGGCATATTCTTTTTGAGCGCCAAGGGACAAATGGATTTGGCTATGATCCAATCTTTTTTGTAAAGGAACAAGGCAAATCGATGGCAGAGCTTTCTTCGTCAGAAAAAAATAAAATCAGCCATCGAGCAAAAGCTTTGCAGCAATTGAAGGATAGGATCGATACCATCATAGTTAAAGGGGAATAAAAATGAAATTATTAGTGGTAAGTGACAGCCACGGCTCTTCTGGTATTCTGGAGGATTTAAAAAGACGGTACGCTCAAAAGGTGGATGGCATGTTTCACTGCGGTGATTCAGAGCTTTCCCCTGATGATCCCGCAATTACAGGATTCAAGGTCGTGAAAGGGAACTGTGATTATGGGCCAGGCTTTCCGGAGGAATCGCTGGAAGTCATCGACAATGAAAAAATCTTTGTCACCCACGGCCACCTTTTCGGAATCAAAATGTCTTTAAATAAATTGTTCTACCATGCGAAAGAACAGGAAGCGGATTTTGTGTTTTTCGGTCATTCACATTTAGTAGGCGCTGAGATGATAGAGAACATCCTTTTTTTAAATCCTGGAAGCACCCTTCTTCCAAGAGGAAGAAATGAAGCGACGTATGCTATTGTAGAAAAAGAAAACAACCGCATAACCGTGAAAATTTTTGAAGACACCCATGAGGAAATGGTCGATTTGAGAATGGAATTTACGATATAATATAGATATTGTTCAGGTTTTAAGGAGGAATGAAAATTTCTCCTTAAAAACCTATTGACATTTAGACGTTTGATGAATATAATAAAAAATGTCTTAAAAAACAGCAACTAAGTCCCAGTAGCTCAGCTGGATAGAGCAACGCCCTTCTAAGGCGTCGGTCGGGAGTTCGAATCTCTCCTGGGACGTAATAATTTTTACAAACCAAGTTCACTGGCAAGTGGACTTTTTTTGTATTTCCAAAAGAGTCTTTTCTCACTAATTGCGCCATTTTAAAGGTGAAAAATTGCAATGACAATCCTATTTAGTAGCTGAGGCAACAATCTTTGAGTAAAGAGCCATTATTAAAAATACGAAATTTGCAAAATGAAATAGATAAGTGAATAATGAACATATTCATCTGGTAATGTAGATTCCATGAAGAATTTACTGAAAAAAGGACGGACTTTGCATGTCAAAAGAAAAAAAGAACCAAGAAAATATTATTCTATTCCCGAATCTAAAAGAGCGGTATCTGGATATAGGGCTCGAGCATCTCAATCAGCACCGTTTCCATGAGGCGGTTGAATTTCTTCAGAAGGCCCTGCAACTGAGTGAGGGAAGGGGCGATGGCGATATTGAAATGGCACTTGCCATCGCCTTGTATGAGTCGCGCAGCTATAAGGAAGCCAAAAATATTTGCCAGGAGTTATTACATAAAGGAATCGGCGATTATTTTGAAGTGGTGGACCTGTATCTTATGATCCTTCTTCAATTGAATGAGCATCAGGAAATTGAATCGACCATCAGGGCGCTCCTGGAGGAAAGGGAAGTGCCTTCAGAGAAACTGGAGCATTTTGAAAAGCTCCTCCAATTCAGTGAGAGGGCATTATACGCTTCCAGCCCGCAGGTGGAAGAAAATGACGATGACAATGAGGAATTAAACCTCAGCAATCAGGTTTTATTGGAGGGCCGTAATGTACAGGAACAGGCGCTTCTCCTTGCGCAGCTGGCCCAAAAGAATATTCATCCCTACTTGAAGGAGCTGAAATCCTTCTTAAAAGATAATAAACAGCATCCTTTCCTGCAAACGATGGCTCTTAATGTTCTGAAGGAACATGCAATCGGGCACCCTGTAGAAATCTCAAAATTCGACTATACAGACGAAGTGATTCCTTCACAGCTGGATGAGGTGTTTGCAAACGATTTTTTTATCGAAATAAAGGAAGAATTGGAAAGGGAGATCGGACAGAGCAATCCGACTTTGTTTGACCAATGCATGGAATTGGTGAAAAGGCATGAATTTCTTTTATACCCGTTTGATCTGCCAGAAGCATCGCCAAAGCTTGCAGCCGCTGCATACCACTTATTGATGCTGGAATATTACGGTGAGGATCGACCTGCTGAAGTCATAGCAGAGCAATATGGGGCAGACGAAGAGGGCATACACAAACCATTGGCCGTTATAAGGAACCTAGAAGAAATTTCTTCTCCCATTATGTAGCGCCGATGTTGAAACAAAGAAATCGTATGTTATAATGTAATGGTTGTAATATGTATTTATGAACATATTCCTTTTTTTCATTTTTTTACTAAGGTTTGATAATGTTTGGCAGCATCAGACCAAAAAGAAATGATCTTACTTAAAAAAACTATGAAATATAGATTGTTGGAGGGAAAAGTATGTCTGTAAAATGGGAAAAATTAGAAGGCAACCAAGGTGTATTAACTGTTGAAGTTGATGCGGACACAGTTAAAGAAGGCTTGGATTCAGCGTTCAAAAAAGTCGTAAAACAAGTAAATGTACCTGGGTTCCGTAAAGGGAAAATGCCGCGCGGTATGTTCGAACAACGTTTCGGTGTAGAATCATTATACCAAGACGCATTGGACTTCATTTTACCTGAAGCATATGCGAAAGCAGTCGAGGAAACAGGAATCGAGCCTGTTGACCGTCCAGAAATCGACGTTGAACAAATGGAAAAAGGCAAAGAGCTTATCTTCAAGGCGACAGTTACAGTTAAGCCGGAAGTTAAATTAGGCGACTACAAAGGTCTTGAAGTAGAAAAAATGGATACAGAAGTAACTGATGAAGATGTTGACAATGAATTGAAAACTCTTCAAGAGCGCCAAGCTGAATTAGTTGTAAAAGAAGAAGCAAAAGCTGAGAATGGTGATACTGTTGTCATCGATTTTGAAGGATTTGTCGACGGTGAAGCATTTGAAGGCGGAAAAGCAGAAAACTATTCAATCGAATTAGGTTCAGGCACTTTCATTCCTGGCTTTGAAGATCAATTAGTTGGAGCTGCTGCTGGAGAAGAGAAAGAAGTCGAGGTTTCTTTCCCTGAAGAGTACCATGCGGCTGAATTAGCTGGCAAACCGGCTACATTCAAAGTGAAAGTTCATGAAATCAAAGGCAAAGAGCTTCCAGAGCTTGATGACGAGTTTGCTAAAGATGTCGATGAAGAAGTTGAGACTTTGGCTGAACTTAAAGAAAAAATCAAAAACCGTTTGGTTGAAAGCAAGAAAAGTGAATCAGAACAAGCTCTTCGCGATACACTAGTAGAGAAAGCAACTGAAAACAGCGAAGTGGAAATCCCGCAAGTCATGATTGACGCAGAAGTTGATAGAATGATGCAGGAATTCGGACAACGCCTTCAAATGCAAGGCATGAACCTTGAAATGTATTTCCAATTCTCAGGTCAGGATGAAGAAGCACTGCGCACGCAAATGAAAGAAGATGCTGAGAAGCGCGTTCGCACTAACTTGACTTTAGAAGCGATTGCCAAAGCTGAAAACTTCGAAGTGGCAGACGAGGAAGTAGAAGAGGAAATCAACAAAATGGCTGAAATGTATAACATGTCAGCAGACAACATTAAACAAGCTCTTGGAAATCTTGAAGGTTTGAAAACAGATCTTCAAATTCGCAAAGCTGTAGAATTCCTTGTAGAAAATAGCAAAACTGTAGCATAATATATTATAATTAAGAATATTTAACAAGGCGCGAATTAATCGTGCCTTGTTTTATACAAAAAAATAATACATAATTGGAATACAAAACGAGTTTTAGGGTAATGGCTGTAGAGTAAGTTTTTTTACATAATGCATCTGAGAGTTAACATTACTTGTCTTTGCAAGAAATGTGTTAAAATGCAATACATAACATTTTTTCTGGGCTTAATGACTGAGAATTAAGCTAATAAGGAAGCATCACAGATCCGCACAAAAAACATAGTAGTTTATATAAGGGGTGAACTCATTGTTTAAATTTAACGATGAAAAAGGACAATTGAAGTGTTCCTTCTGTGGCAAAACACAGGATCAAGTCAGGAAGCTCGTGGCTGGACCTGGTGTTTATATATGCGATGAGTGTATCGAATTGTGCACAGAAATCGTAGAAGAGGAACTGGGAACGGAAGAAGAAGTAGAATTTAAGGACGTACCGAAGCCAAAAGAAATCCGTGAAATATTGGACGAATACGTCATTGGACAGGATCAGGCGAAAAAGTCCCTTGCCGTAGCCGTTTATAACCATTACAAACGCATCAATTCAAATAGTAAAGTGGATGATGTTGAATTGGCAAAGAGCAACATTTGTCTGATTGGGCCGACTGGAAGCGGGAAGACGCTATTAGCCCAAACACTTGCAAGGATCTTAAATGTGCCTTTTGCAATTGCCGACGCAACTTCTTTGACCGAAGCTGGATATGTTGGTGAAGATGTAGAAAATATCTTGTTGAAGCTTATCCAAGCTGCTGATTATGATGTGGAAAAAGCTGAAAAAGGGATTATCTACATCGATGAAATTGATAAAGTTGCCCGCAAGTCAGAAAACCCATCGATTACGCGTGACGTTTCCGGTGAAGGTGTTCAGCAAGCCTTGCTGAAGATCCTAGAAGGAACTGTTGCAAGTGTTCCTCCACAAGGTGGAAGAAAACACCCGCATCAGGAATTCATTCAAATCGACACGACCAATATCCTCTTTATTTGTGGTGGGGCATTCGATGGCGTGGAACAAATCATTAAGCGCCGCCTTGGCCAAAAAGTCATCGGTTTCGGATCCGAAACGAAAAAAGAAGAAGTGGATGAAAAAGCACTTCTTGCGAAGGTTGTACCTGAAGACTTATTGAAGTTTGGTTTGATTCCAGAGTTCATCGGACGTCTTCCTGTCATTGCCAGCTTGACTCCATTGGATGAAGCTGCTTTGATTGAAATCTTAACAAAACCAAAAAATGCGCTGGTCAAACAATATCAAAAAATGCTTGAATTGGATGAAGTAGAGCTTGATTTCGAAGAAGGCGCATTAGTAGAGATCGCCAAAAAGGCAATCGAACGTAAAACCGGAGCCCGTGGTTTGAGGTCAATCATTGAAACCATCATGCTTGACGTAATGTTTGATCTGCCGTCACGGGATGATATCAAAAAATGCATCATTACAAAGGACACGGTCCTCGACAACAAGGCACCGAAGCTTCTTCTGGAAGATGGAACGATTGTATCTGCAAGTGAGGAAACGAAAACCTCTGCTTGATATTAAATCTCGGGGTGCTTGCTGGGTGAACACGACCTTTGCAGATTTAACCTGAAAAACATACTTTAAAAGCCTGGAAAAGGATATCTTTTCCGGGCTTTTTTAATGGGAAATTTGGTTTATTCCCTCATTCGCACGGAGATACTAACACGTATCAACAGAAAGTGACGACTTGGAGGGAAATGCATGGGTTGGACAGGAATAGCATTATTGATACAGTTGTTTTTTGGAGTGATCATCGGGCTATATTTTTGGAATTTATTAAAGAGTCAAAGGTCGCAAAAGGTATCAATCGACCGTGAATCGAGAAAGGAAATGGACCAGCTTCGGAAAATGCGTTCCATCTCATTAACGGAGCCTTTGGCAGAAAAAGTACGCCCTGCCAGGTTTGATGATATTGTCGGGCAAAAAGATGGGATTAAAGCACTGAAAGCGGCGCTATGTGGACCCAATCCCCAGCATGTCATCATCTATGGACCTCCTGGAGTGGGAAAAACGGCAGCGGCCAGATTGGTGCTGGAAGAAGCAAAAAAACAAACGAAATCCCCATTCCGTCCAAAATCTGTATTTGTTGAGCTTGATGCGACAACAGCAAGATTTGATGAACGGGGCATTGCAGATCCCTTGATTGGATCCGTGCATGATCCTATTTATCAAGGGGCAGGAGCCATGGGCCAGGCAGGAATTCCACAGCCAAAACAAGGAGCGGTTACCAATGCACACGGCGGAGTGTTATTTATCGATGAAATCGGCGAGCTGCACCCGATTCAAATGAATAAATTGCTGAAAGTACTCGAGGATCGCAAGGTTTTCCTCGAAAGTGCATATTATAGCGAAGAAAATACGCAGATTCCCACTCACATTCATGATATTTTCAAAAATGGGCTTCCTGCAGATTTCCGTTTGATCGGAGCCACTACGAGGACACCGAATGAAATTCCGCCTGCCATACGTTCGAGATGCATGGAGGTATTCTTCAGAGAGTTGGAACAGGATGAAGTGAAGGTCGTCGCGAAAAAAGCAGCCGAAAAAGTCAGCCTTCATATTAGCGATGAAGGGTTGAATACACTTTCCAGTTATGCGAGAAACGGGCGTGAAGCCGTGAACATGGTCCAGATCGCAGCAGGGATTGCGATTACGGAAGACAGGGAATTCATCCGTGATGAAGATATTGAATGGATGGTGCATTCGAGCCAGATGAATCCTCGGTTGGACCGGAAAATCGGCAAGAATGCCACAATCGGTTTAGTAAACGGACTTGCTGTTACAGGTCCGAACAGCGGATCATTGCTGGAAATTGAAGTGACTGTCATTCCCGCAAAGGATAAGGGCTCGATTAATATTACAGGAATAGTCGAAGAAGAAAGCATCGGGGACCGCAGTAAGTCGATCAGAAGAAAAAGCATGGCTAAGGGGTCGATTGAAAATGTGATCACAGTGCTTAGATCAATGGCGGTTCCCGCAGATCAATATGATATACATGTCAACTTCCCTGGAGGAATACCCGTAGACGGACCATCGGCCGGCATTGCAATGGCGACTGGCATCTATTCGGCGATATACAAAATTCCGGTTGATCACACGGTGGCGATGACCGGTGAAATTAGCATCCATGGTCATGTTAAGCCGATCGGAGGAGTATTTGCCAAAGCAAAGGCAGCGAAATTGGCCGGCGCTAAAAAAGTGATTGTCCCGAGTGAAAATATGCAATCGATGCTTGGAGAAATCGATGGAATCGAAATCATACCGGTTTCGCAGCTTGAAGAAGTCTTCAAGCATGCGCTCAAGGACGCAAGAGAAAGCATAGATTTGTTTAAGCAGCCAAACAGCCAAGATAAAAAGAGTGTGTAAAAGACCTGGCGCTTCCCTGTATATATCAGGAGGAATAACTTGATATGCTGTGGGGGAAAGCCAGGTTTTTTCTATATAGCCATAGGGTCTGTGCATACTCCATGATGGACACCCATTGGTAAATGAGTTAGAATTGTACAAAGTATATTAACTAGTGAAAAGGAATTATGCAGTTACGGAGGTGCGCTGAAATGGCGAAAAAAAATGAAAACATCGTTCCCCTCCTTCCATTAAGAGGATTGCTTGTTTACCCTACGATGGTCCTTCATTTAGACGTAGGTCGTGAACGATCTGTTCAGGCCCTTGAACAAGCAATGATGGATGATCATTTGATTTTTTTAACGACCCAAAAAGAGGTATCTATAGATAATCCAGAGGAAGACGATTTATACAAAATGGGGACTTTAACAAAGGTAAAGCAAATGTTGAAGCTTCCAAATGGTACGATTCGGGTTCTAGTGGAAGGACTTAATCGAGCGGAAATTGTTCAATTTTATGATGAAGAAGACTATTACGCAGTCGAGCTTAGCATCTATGAGGATGATGAATCTGCAAACGTTGAAAAACAGGCTTTAATGAGAACGATGCTCGAATATTTTGAGCAATACATAAAGCTTTCGAAAAAAATATCTTCTGAAACATATTCCACAGTTTCGGATATCGAAGAGCCTGGAAGACTTGCAGATATTGTCGCTTCCCATCTTCCTATGAAGCTGAAAGATAAGCAGGAAATCTTGGAAATCATCGATGTCAAAGAACGTTTGGACCGCGTAATTGAAATCATATTAAATGAAAAAGAAGTATTGAATTTGGAAAAAAAGATTGGCCAGCGTGTAAAAAGATCTATGGAGCGCACACAAAAAGAATATTATTTGCGTGAGCAAATGAAGGCCATCCAGAAAGAGCTTGGCGATAAAGAAGGAAAAACAGGCGAAATTTCTGAGCTTACCGAGAAAATAGAGGGAGCGGGTATGCCGGAATCGGCCAAAAATACCGCGATAAAAGAACTTGACCGCTATGAAAAAGTACCGTCCAGTTCTGCAGAAAGTGCTGTCATCCGAAATTATATCGATTGGCTGATTTCCCTGCCTTGGTCAAAGGAAACAAAGGATGATTTAAATATCCATAAAGCTGAAAGCATCCTTGAAAGAGACCATTACGGGTTGGAAAAAGTAAAGGAACGAGTGCTTGAATATTTAGCCGTACAACAATTGACGAACTCCTTGAAAGGACCGATTCTCTGCCTCGCAGGACCTCCTGGTGTAGGGAAGACGAGCCTTGCAAGATCCATCGCCGAATCACTCGACCGTAAGTTTGTCAGAGTATCCCTAGGAGGGGTGCGCGACGAATCCGAAATCAGGGGACACCGCCGTACGTACGTAGGGGCTATGCCTGGCCGCATCATACAAGGCATGAAAAAAGCCGGAACAAACAATCCAGTATTTTTATTGGATGAAATCGATAAAATGTCAAATGATTTCCGTGGTGATCCATCCTCTGCAATGCTGGAAGTGCTGGATCCTGAACAAAACCATAATTTCAGCGACCACTATATTGAAGAGCCATTTGATTTATCAAAAGTGATGTTCGTAGCTACAGCCAATAATTTAGGAACCATTCCTGCGCCATTAAGGGATAGGATGGAGATCATCACGATTGCCGGCTATACCGAACAGGAAAAGATTCATATTGCCAAAGATCATCTTCTTCCAAAACAGTTGAAGGAGCATGGACTGACGAAAGGGCAGCTTCAAGTGAGGGAAGATGCCATTCAAAGCATCGTACGTCATTATACGAGGGAAGCTGGGGTCCGCGGTTTGGAGCGCCAGTTGGCAGCTCTCTGCAGAAAGACTGCTAAAATATTGGTTTCAGGCGAGAAAAAACGAGTCGTCATATCTGGGAAGAAGCTTGTAGAGTTTCTTGGCAAGCCGATATTCCGATATGGCCAGGCCGAGCAGGAAAATCAAATTGGGGTAGCCACTGGACTTGCTTATACGACAGTTGGGGGCGATACGCTTCAGATCGAAGTGTCCTTATCCCCGGGGAAAGGCAAGCTTGTATTGACAGGCAAGCTTGGCGATGTGATGAAGGAGTCTGCTCAAACAGCCTTCAGCCTTGTTCGTTCAAAGGCAAAAGAACTGCATTTGGATGAGAACTTCCATGAAAAGGTGGACATTCATATTCATGTACCCGAAGGAGCTGTCCCGAAGGACGGTCCATCCGCAGGAATTACAATCACAACCGCACTGATTTCAGCCTTGACAGATAACCCGATCCGCAAGGAAGTGGGGATGACCGGGGAAGTGACCCTCCGCGGCCGTGTCCTCCCGATCGGCGGCGTCAAGGAAAAAACGTTGAGTGCGCATAGAGCGGGCTTGAAGACAATCATCCTTCCAAAGGATAATGAAAAGGATATAGATGACATTCCTGACTCCATTCGTGAAGAGTTAAGCTTTGTTCTTGTATCCCATATCGATGAAGTTTTGAAAATAGCATTAGCAGGTGATACAGAATGAAAGTAAACGATGTAGAATTAGTCATCAGCGCCGTCAGGCCAGAGCAATACCCGGAAGATCGATTGCCTGAATTTGCGTTGGCTGGACGATCCAATGTAGGTAAATCATCCTTCATCAATAAAATGATCGGGAGAAAAAGCATGGCCAGGATTTCCTCGAAACCAGGAAAGACCCAAACGCTTAACTTTTACAAAATCGAAGAAACGTTATTTTTTGTCGATGTACCCGGATACGGTTTTGCGAAGGTTTCCAAAAAAGAAAGGGAAGCCTGGGGCAGGATGATTGAAACGTATATTACAAGCCGGGAAGAGCTTCAGGCCGTCGTCATGATCGTCGATTTGCGCCACCCGCCGACAAACGACGATATCATGATGTATGATTTCTTGAAACATCATGACCTTCCATGCATCATCATCGCGACAAAGGCGGATAAAATCCCGAAAGGCAAATGGCAAAAGCATTTGAAGGTGACAAAGGAGACCCTGGACCTTGAGAAGGAAGATCAAATCGTTCTTTTCTCATCAGAAACGGGTTTGGGGAAAGATGAAGCCTGGAATGCCATCAAAAGATTCATGTAAGTCATAAAGGCTTTGTTGTTGGGCGTTAGGAAAAAAAGTATAACTAAAAAATACATCCCAGACTGTAGGTGAACCCGAAAAATATCGGATTAGCCTGCAGTCTTTTTATTTGTAAGTGAATGTAATTAAGAGGATTTTGCAATATCTGCAGGCATTTACAAGCAAATGGGAGGTAAAGTGTTTACAGCCCAAATTTTAAGGGTATATACAAAATAAACCATTTATATGAATTTTGAGAAAATTCTTATTTAATGGTACGCTTGTATAAGTCTTTATAAAAAGAGAGCCAAGGGGGAATTTTGAAAAGTGAAAAAAGCGATTAGCAGTTTACTCATCATCTTCACTGTGATGCTGATATCGGCATGTGGAGGGAAAACCACCACTAGCGATGGCGTCAAATTAGTAGAAAAAGGCAAATTTATCTATGCGACATCGGGAGAATACAAACCTTTTAGCGTGACAAATGACGATGGTACCATGTCAGGGTTTGACGTCGATGTGGCAGAGGCAGTTGCAAAGGAACTCGGGCTTGAACCCGTACAGAAAAAATTCAAGTTTGCCGGGATCGTCGAAGGTGTAAAATCAGGCCGTTTTGACGCCGCGGTGGCAAGCCACACAATCACCCCGGATCGCCAGAAAAAAGTCGATTTCACCACTCCATACTACTATTCAGGTCCACAAATCTTCACCCGTCCTGACAGCGATATTAAAACAGTCGATGATCTAAAAGGCAAAGAAGTCGCTGTATCCAAAGGATCTACTTATGCAGATATTGCGAAAAAATACACGAAAAATATCAAGCAATATGACAGTGATGTCGTCGCATTGGAAGCATTGAGCAAAGGTAAGCATGATGCGGTCATCACTGATTATCTTACAGGGAAAGAAGCCATCGGCTCTGGACTGGATCTTAAAGGACAGCAGCTGATCGAACGAAGTGAACAGGCCATCGCGGTTGCGAAAGATAATGATAAGTTGAAGGAAAAGATAAACAAAGCGTTGGAAAAGCTTCGAAAAGATGGCACATTGAAAAAAATCAGCGAAAAATACTTCAAGGATGACATCACGACCAAGCCGGAATAATAACACATTGAACAAGGGCGGGTGTGCATGAGGTACATTCGTCCTTTTTTAATCAAAAAGCCATTGGAGGGAATTGAGTGAATTTTTTTAGTACGTTTGCCGATACATATGACATATTTTTAAAAGGGATGAAACTTACTTTTGAACTTACTGTCATATCTGTACTTATTGCTATATTTATTGGGTTATTTTTCGCATTTTTAAAAATATCCCGAATAAGGATATTGGAAATCATAGCCGATTTGTATATATTCGTCGTACGAGGGACTCCTCTGATCGTTCAAATCTTCGTATTCTACTTTGGTTTAACCTCTCTCAACATTTCAGGTTTTTGGTCAGTAGTCATGGGACTTGCCTTCCATAACGGGGCCTATATTGCCGAAATCTTCCGCGGAGCAATTCAATCGATTGATAAAGGACAAATGGAAGCTGGCAGATCCTTGGGGATGTCACTCGGGCTGACTATGAGAAGGATAGTTCTTCCACAGGCTTTCAGACGCGCGCTGCCGCCGTTGGGCAATCAGTTTATCATCGCGCTGAAGGACTCTTCCTTAGCATCTTTCATAGGCATGTATGAGCTCTTCAGTGTCGCCACCACATTAGGATCCAACAACTTTGATTATATGACTTATTTATTGATTGTTGCAGTTTACTATCTAGTGCTTGTATTTGTATTCTCCATGGTTGTAAGCTTCATTGAAAAGAAAATGTCTGTTGGGGATTGATGCAAAAACATTGCTGGGTATATGCATAGAAACGGAGGAATGAAATTGAGTGGACAAGAAATGATCAAAGTGGAAAAATTGAATAAATCTTTCGGGGACCTTCATGTCCTGAAGGATATCGATATATCGGTAAAAGAAAGTGATGTTGTCTGTTTGATCGGCGCAAGTGGATCGGGAAAGAGTACATTGCTGCGCTGTTTGAATTTCCTTGAAGTGAAAGACAACGGAAATATCATTTTTGAAGGAGAGAAGGTTGAACAGGAAACACACAATATCAATAAAGTAAGAGAAAAGGTAGGCATGGTGTTTCAGCATTTTTATTTGTTTCCGCACAAGAGTGTGATTGAAAATATTATTGAAGCCCCCATACATGTTAAAAAAGTACCTAAAAAACAAGCTATTGAAGATGCGAAAGTCCTCTTGAAAAAAGTAGGTCTGGCCGATAAGGAAAACGTATATCCATCCAAGCTTTCTGGTGGCCAGAAGCAGCGTGTTGCAATTGCAAGGGCTTTGGCCATGAAGCCGGATATCATGCTATTTGATGAACCAACCTCCGCTTTGGATCCTGAGCTCGTCGGAGAAGTGCTGTCGACGATGAAAGAGCTTGCCAAAGAAGGGATGACAATGATCGTCGTGACACATGAGATGGGTTTTGCCAAAGAAGTCGCGGACTGGGTCGTCTATATGCACGATGGCAAAATCGTCGAAGTCGGCCATCCAAAAGACATATTCGAAAGCCCAAAAGAAATCCGCACAAAGGAATTCCTGGATTCGATCCTATAACAAACAAAAGAGGAAGCGATGATCCGCTTCCTCTTTTATTTAGGCTCTTTTTCGTAAAGTTTGTTGCTATTTATCAAGGTTTGGACAATGTTGATTTCCGCTGCAGGCTGCTCGCTTTCCGAGGGGCCTCACACCAAGTGAGGTCGTTCGATGTTGGCACATGGATGTGCCGAACTTAATCGAACATCCGCCCTACATCTCCTCGCTTTGCGGGGTCTCGCCTGTCTAGCTCCAGGGCTTAGGGGCTCGAGGTCATAAGCCCCTATGCAAAGCCCTGCAGCTTTTCCAAATGGCCCGCTGATCCCTCCGGAGTTTCGCACCTTACGCTCCAATCAACATCCTATGATGAATTTTTATTAAAATAACTATAAAAAACAACAATCTTTGAGAAAACAGCCTTTATTTATATCCTGTTCAGATAATAGTAATAAGAGAAAATATGTTTCAGCATACACTGGAAAAATTCGTTATATACAAATGGGGTTTTACTTCAGTAAATCGATAAGCTGATTGAAGCGAGCATCCTGGAGCGGAAATCCACTCCTCTCAATTGCTTTAATTACAAATTAATTGCTGAAAAACCTCTACTTCTTTTTAATAAATATCATATAAATGCCAATAATAATCAAAAGGATTGGCCAAAGCTGCCAAGCGATATTCACTTTGTTCTCCAGTAAACCGAACCATGAAATGACCTTGTCATAGAACAATAGAAGAACGGCCAATAATAAAAACAAAATGCCTTGGAATAAGCCATTACCTGTTTTTTGATAGCGAAGCAAGAATCCTAGGGCGATGATCAGGATGAAAGTCCCGATATGGTCCGGCCAGATTGCTAATTTATTGACGACATGAAAATGAAGTCCGAACCCAACTAAAATGACGCCGGGCAGGATCGCCTCATATTCCTTCGCCCAATACCCTTGGCCTAAGAAGGCAAGACCAACTATCATCAATAACGTTGGCCATGTATAAAATTCCTTGAAAACTTCCATGTTTGACTGCTGCAGATAGAAGTAAACACCGAAGCCGATTAAAATTATTCCCGGAAATACCTTTTGATTCTTCATCGATTACCACTTCCTTATGTCATAAACTTGAAATTTCGTTCGTTTTTTGTTACTGTACAAAAGGACACAATTGTCGAATTTTTTGCACATAGTAGAGATTGAAAGTGCTTACTTGGATACATCATCTTCTGCACTTTTGGTATAAATATTAACACAAGGTTTCATCTTCTGTTCACATTTTTTGCGAGATAGGAAAAATGGACGTGTTATAATTTTAGTAGAGATTTTAGTTGGGGGTGTCATTTCATTATGCACATCATTGTGGTTGGATTAAATTATAAAACTGCCCCTGTTGAAATTCGTGAACGTTTGTCTTTCAATGAAGCGGATCTAGGTTCAGCAATGAAGAGGCTGAAGGATAAAAAAAGCATTTTGGAGAATGTGATCATTTCCACATGCAACCGGACGGAAGTCTATGCTGTCGTCGATCAGCTTCATACTGGGAGATATTATATAAAAGAATTTCTATCTGATTGGTTTCAGATCGAAAAAGAGGAGTTTACCTCCCATTTATTTATTTACGAACAAGATGGGGCAATTGAGCATTTATTTAAATTGACATGTGGATTGAATTCAATGGTGCTTGGCGAAACTCAAATCCTGGGCCAAGTTCGCAGCAGCTTCTTGTTGGCCCAAGAAGTGGGGACTACCGGTACGGTCTTCAATCACTTATTCAAACAAGCCGTGACATTGGCCAAAAAAGCACATTCAGAGACTGAGATCGGTTCGAATGCGGTTTCTGTGAGCTATGCAGCAGTGGAACTGGCCAAAAAAATATTTGGTTCGTTGACTGATAAGCATGTGCTGATCTTGGGGGCTGGCAAGATGGGGGAACTTGCTATCCAAAATCTTCAGGGAAGCGGTGCTACGAAAGTTACAGTGATCAACCGCACCTTCGAGAAAGCTCAGTCGTTGGCAGATCGTTTCGATGGGCAGGCAAAGACGCTGCAAGAACTGCAGTGTGCACTTATCGATGCAGATATCCTTATCAGTTCTACCGGTGCTAAAGACTATGTTGTCACGAAAGAAATGATGGACAGCGTTGAAAGCATGCGGAAAGGCAGACCTTTATTCCTTGTGGATATTGCGGTCCCTCGCGACCTTGATCCTGCCATTTCAGAACTGGAAGGTACATTCCTCTACGATATTGATGATCTTGAAGGAATTGTCGAAGCCAATTTGGCAGAACGCCAAAAAGCTGCCGATGCCATCATGCTTCTCATCGAAGGGGAAATTGTCACCTTCAATGAATGGCTCCGCATGCTTGGTGTAGTTCCTGTCATTTCCGCTCTCCGTGATAAGGCATTAGCCATACAGGCGGAAACGATGGAAAGCATCGAGCGCAAGATGCCTGACTTGACCGATCGCGAGCGAAAAGTATTGAACAAGCATACAAAAAGCATCATCAATCAGATGCTTAAGGATCCAATTTTACAAGCAAAAGAACTTGCAGGACTGCAGGATTCAGCTGAAAAGCTTGAACTATTCATGAAGATATTCAATATACAAGAGCAAGTGGAAAAGCAGACTTTCCAGCCGGCTGAAAATCGTAAAGCTTCATATGCCATAAAGCCACAGCCTTCTTTCCAATCATAAGTGAGGTATCATTCATGTTTGATCAAGTTATGACAAGGCTGCATGAAGTAATGGTCGTTTTATATGCGATCAGTATATTGCTATATTTTATAGATTATCTACATCAAAACCAGAAGGCGAATCGTTTTGCCTTCTGGATTCTTGCAATTGTTTGGGTTCTTCAAACAATTTTTTTATTTCTTTACATGATTCGGACAGGCCGCTTCCCTGTACTCACCATATTTGAAGGGCTTTATTTTTACGCGTGGGTCCTGATTACACTTTCGCTTGGGATAAACAGGCTGCTGAAAGTGGATTTTACAGTATTCTTTACGAATATATTAGGCTTTATCATCATGGCAATTCATACATTTGCCCCTGTTCAGATGCATTCGGATGCAATGGCGGAGCGGCTGGTATCTGAATTGCTGCTTATACATATTACAATGGCGATTTTTTCATATGGGGCGTTTTCGCTCTCCTTCGTATTTTCACTTTTGTACATGATTCAATATAAGCTGTTGAAAGAAAAAAAATGGGGACAGCGGCTGTGGCGGCTCAGCGATTTATCAAGGCTGGAAAAGATGTCTTACGTATTAAATCTGATCGGAGTACCGATGCTGTTATTAAGCTTGATTCTTGGCTTGCAATGGGCTCTGATTAAACTATCAAGCTTTCATTGGTACGACCCGAAAATTGTAGGTTCTTTTGTTCTTTTAATTATTTACAGTGTATTTCTATATTTGCGCCTGCGCAGGGAACTTTATGGAAAGTCCTTGGCATTATTGAATATAGCAGCATTTTTGATCGTTTTGATTAACTTCTTTTTAATCAGTCAATTATCATCATTCCATTTTTGGAACTCATAAATGAGGGGGATATTAGCAATGAGGAAAATAATCGTCGGTTCACGGAAAAGTAAATTGGCATTGACCCAGACAAATTGGGTGATTGATCAATTAAAAAAGCTCAACCTTCCATTTGAATTCGAAGTGAAAGAAATTGTCACAAAAGGAGACAAAATTTTAGATGTCACTCTTTCCAAAGTAGGCGGAAAGGGTCTTTTCGTGAAAGAAATCGAACAAGCCATGTTTGAGGAAGAAATCGATATGGCGGTACATAGCATGAAGGACATGCCGGCTGTTTTGCCGGAAGGCTTGACAATCGGATGCATTCCTGTGAGGGAAGACCACCGTGATGCATTGATCTCGAAAGGCCACGTGAAATTGATGGATTTGCCTGCGGGAGCAGTTGTGGGAACAAGCAGCCTCCGCCGAAGCGCCCAAATTCTTTCAGCGCGTCCTGACCTTGAAATTAAATGGATCCGCGGCAATATCGATACAAGGCTAGCAAAATTGGATACGGAAGAATACGATGCCATTATTCTGGCTGCTGCCGGTTTGTCCCGCATGGGCTGGACATCGGATGTGGTATCTGAATTTTTGGAGCCGGATTTATGTCTTCCCGCAGTCGGACAAGGTTCACTTGCGATCGAGTGTCGTGCAGATGATGATGAACTGCTTTCCGAATTGGCTAAATTCACATGTGAGAAAGCAAAAATGGCATCCCTTGCAGAGAGGGCTTATTTAGACAAGATGGAAGGCGGCTGTCAAGTGCCGATTGCCGGTTATGCAACAATTGCAAAGGATGACAGCATCACCTTGACTGCCCTTGTTGCTTCTCCAGACGGCAAGACCATCTATAAAGAAAGAATAGTCGGCAACGATCCGAAGAAGGTTGGAGAAGAGGCCGCAGCACTATTAAGCTCACAAGGAGCCAAAAAGTTGATCGACATCGTGAAAGAGGAGCTTGATCAATCATGACAGGTGATTTGCCGTTAGCCGGTAAATCGATTTTAGTAACAAGAAGCAAGTCGCAAGGAAAGAAAATGTGTGAAGAGTCTGCCAAGCTTGGCTGCAAACCGGTGCATATCCCGCTAATTGATTTTAAAAGAGTCAATGATGAAGTGGGGGAAGGGTTCATTCGAACGATCGGAGAATATGATTGGGTCATGTTCACAAGCGCCAATAGTGTCCGCTTTTTTTTCGAGGCATCCTCATCGGTTGGCATTGGCGGGTTTAAGCATTTAAAATGGGCAGTCGTAGGCTCGAAAACGAAAAAAGCATTGATGGAAAAAGGATTTCATCCGGACTTCCTGCCTACAGCCTTTACCGGCCAGCATTTTGTTGAAGAGTTTCTGAAGAGACACAGGCCGCGACATGTCTTGCTCCCTCAAGGAAACCTGGCCAGCAAACATATCGCTGCAGCCTTGGAGGCAAACAATGTTAAAATGGATTTGTGGGTGCTATATGAAACATTTTTGCCCTTACAAAGCAAAAAGGAGCTCATTGATTTCTTGACTGGTCATGAACATGCCATCATTACTTTTACTAGTCCTTCGACCGTTAAGAACTTTATGAAGATCATTAAAGAGTACCGACTTGAAAGCCGTTTATCGGGACATGTTTTTGCCTGCATCGGCCCAGTTACGTATGATGCATTGACAGACCATGGGGTCGAGGCGCAAATTTGTCCTTCATCATATACCGTTGAAGATATGCTGGAAGGTATCGTTCAATACTTTCAGTGTACCGAAGAGGAGGAGAATGGAAGATGGAATTGAATTTCAAACGTCATCGGAGATTGCGTCAATCAGCTTCTATGAGATCGCTTGTCCGTGAAACCTATTTGCACCACGAAGATTTGATTTATCCTCTATTTATCGTGGAAGGGGAAAATAAAAAGAATGCGGTGGCATCCATGCCGGGAGTTTATCAAGTATCGCTTGACCTTTTGCCTGCCGAGATGGACGAGATCGCAGCTTTGGGGATCAAATCGGTGATCCTGTTCGGTGTGCCCGCCGAAAAAGACAGCACAGGGACAGGGGCGTACCATGATCATGGTATTGTGCAAGAAGCAACCAGGATCGTGAAAGAACACCATCCGGAAATGATCGTCATTGCGGATACATGTTTATGTGAATATACAGATCATGGCCATTGCGGAGTAGTAGAGGGTGCGAAAGTGCTGAACGATCCTTCACTGGATCTTTTGGCTAAAACGGCTGTCAGCCAGGCTAAAGCGGGTGCTGACATAATTGCGCCTTCCAATATGATGGATGGTTTCGTTGCCGCCATCCGTAAAGGTTTGGATGACGCGGGCTTTGAAGATGTGCCGATCATGTCCTATGCAGTCAAGTACTCTTCAGCGTTTTATGGTCCATTCCGTGACGCTGCGGATAGCACACCGCAATTCGGCGATCGCAGGACATATCAAATGGATCCCGCCAACCGCTTGGAAGCGTTGAGAGAAGCTCAATCTGATATGGATGAGGGGGCGGACTTCCTCATCGTCAAACCGGCACTTGCCTATTTGGACATCATGAGAGATGTGAAAAATGAGTTTAATGCACCGCTTGTTGCTTATAACGTAAGCGGAGAGTATTCCATGATCAAGGCAGCTGCCCAAAATGGCTGGATCGATGAAAAAGCCGTCGTCATGGAGAAGCTGCTTGGAATGAAGCGCGCAGGTGCCGATTTGATCATCACGTATCATGCAAAAGATGTTGCTCAATGGTTGAATGAGAAGTAAGTGAATTAGAAGAACGGAGGTTGAACATGCGCTCATTTGAAAAGTCGAAAGCTGCATTTAAAGAAGCAAAGGAATTGATGCCAGGCGGTGTGAACAGTCCTGTCCGTGCATTTAAGTCCGTCAAGATGGACCCGATCTTCATGAAGGAAGGGAAAGGTTCGAAAATATACGATATTGATGGAAATGAATACATCGATTATGTCCTTTCCTGGGGGCCGCTTATTTTAGGGCACGCGAATGATCAAGTCGTAGAGGGCATAAAAAAAGTAGCTGAGCAAGGAACAAGCTTCGGTGCACCGACAATCATCGAGAATGATCTTGCTCGATTGGTGCAGGAGCGTGTGCCTTCCATTGAAATCGTACGGATGGTTTCCTCCGGTACGGAAGCAACGATGAGTGCGCTCCGCTTGGCAAGGGGATACACAGGCAGGAATAAAATCCTGAAATTTGAAGGCTGCTACCATGGGCATGGAGATTCCCTGCTCATCAAAGCTGGTTCCGGCGTTGCGACACTTGGGCTGCCAGACAGTCCTGGTGTCCCTGAAGGTGTGGCTAAAAATACGATTACAGTTCCATACAATGATTTAGAGAGCGTCCGCTATGCCTTCCAACAATTCGGAGAAGATATTGCCGGCGTCATTGTCGAACCGGTAGCAGGAAATATGGGAGTCGTGCCGCCAAAGCCTGGTTTCTTAGAAGGATTGCGTGAAATTACAGCTGATTATGGTACGGTTTTGATTTTCGATGAAGTGATGACAGGCTTCCGTGTAGGCTACAACTGTGCTCAGGGCCATTATGGCGTAACCCCTGACCTTACCTGCCTTGGTAAAGTGATCGGAGGAGGGCTTCCGGTCGGTGCCTATGGAGGAAAGGCAGAAATCATGGAGCAGATTGCACCAAGCGGACCAATCTATCAGGCGGGCACCCTTTCAGGGAACCCATTGGCCATGACAGCAGGCTTTGAAACTTTGAGCCAGTTGACACCGGAAACATATGAAGAATTCAGCCGCAAAGCGGACCTACTTGAAAAAGGCCTCCATGATGCGGCACAAAAACACGGCATTCCACATACAATCAACCGTGCCGGTTCCATGATTGGAATCTTCTTCACCGAAGATGAAGTAGCTAATTATGAAGGGGCGAAATCATCCGATTTGGAACTATTTGCGGATTACTATCGTGAAATGGCCAACGAAGGCATCTTCCTGCCGCCGTCACAATTTGAAGGTCTATTCCTCTCAAGTGCCCATACAGATGAGGATATCACCAAAACAATTGAAGCTGCAGAAAGAGTATTCAGCAAAATAAAAAGATGATTGATAAAGAACGTACACCGGAGTATAAAACCATTTTGGTTTTATACTCTTTTTATTTGCCAATTTTTAATAAGATTGTTGTTTTGAGCGGTATTTAAACAAAATAATTTGTTGTTGATTGAAGCGGAAGGTGCGAGACTCCGGAGGGATCAGCGGGCAGGGGGAGACCCCGCAGCGAAGCGAGGAGAGGTTGGACAGATGTTCGATTAAGTTCGGCACATCCGTGTGCCAACATCGAACGACCTCACTTCGTGTGAGGCCCCTCGGAAAGCGAGCATCCTGCAGCGGAAATCAACCTTGCACAACTTTTGAAGAAAGCTGTCTTATTTTTGATTTGTTATTCATAAAATAAACAAAAGATTCATAGAGTGTAACTGACATAATGTTTTTTTACGTAATGGATCTGAAAGGAGGAGTCCATCTTGTCAGAAAGTCAACAATCGTTTTTGCGATTTTCATTAGAAGAATCGGTTTGGTTCAAAAAAGGACAGGAAGTAGAAGAATTGCTATCGATCTCCCTTGACCCTTTTATCTCCATCCAGGAGCAGGAACAGTATGTACTGATCAGGGGGAATCTGGAGCTGACAGGAGAATACAAACTTGAAGCAAGCGAAGAAGTGGAGGTTTTCCAGCAAGCTGGAAAGTACATGGATGAAGTAGAGTTGAGGGAGGATGGGAATGGTGGATTCAAGCACCATTTTCCTGTAGATATCACCATCCCAAAGAATCGAATTCAAGAAATGGAACAGATTGATGTAGCCGTGGAAACCTTCGACTATGTCCTTCCTGAAAAAGGCTGTCTGAAATTGACCGCAGATCTGAAAATATCCGGGATCTACGGAGAGCAGCAGACAAAAATCGAGCAGGAAGTAGAAGAGGCAGAATTTGAACCAATGTATCGCACTACCGCGGTGGAAGTCGAAGAGGAACAAGAACAAGATCAAGCTGTTTTTCAATATTCCGGAGAGATGGAAGAAGAACATGATGAAGAGGACTATGAAGAGCCATCATTTTATTCCCCATTTTCGGCGGAAGCAAGAAAACCATCTGTCCCTGACCAGGAGAAAGATGAAGAAGTTCCAGTCCAAATCCATTACGACATGAATGAGCTGCCGTATAATCAAAGTGAAGAAGACCGTTTTGCCGAAAGCAATCCCGTTTTTCAAATGCCTGAACCGGAAGTAAATGAATCATCGAGCAGTTCTTCCTCAAGCTACTATGATCATGGGCATCAAGCCCAGCCGCAAGAAATGGATCATGGCCATGCACATCCTTACGAGCAGGAGGAGGAAGAGCAGCAGCCGGTAAAGGGTAAAAAGCAGGATGCTGATAAAAAAGCAAAAAAGAAGAAAGATCAAGGAATCTCATTGGCTGATTTTTTTGCCAGGAAGGAAGAGGAGCGCGCGGCCAAATTAAAGGTGTGCATTGTGCAGCAAGGCGATACGCTCGATCTCCTAGCTGAGAAATATGACATCAGCGTACAACAGCTGCTTCGGGTGAATGACCTGGAAATGAATCAGGATGTATATGAAGGGCAGGTTCTATATATCCCTGAGTCATTTGTGTTTAAAAATTAGTGAAGAAATAAAAAATGGTGAGCAGGGTGGAAGGCCACCTTGCTTTCATTTTATCCATTGGCAATTTTTTAAAAGACGGCTTTAAATATTTCTTCTGGAAAACGCTCAAAAATGGAGTTGATTGAAGCGTACATCCTTTCGCAGAAATCAACCATGCACAACCTTTCGAAAAGAGCCTATCCATTACATGAAAGGTTCAATTTAAAAGCAGGTGATAGTATGACCGATAACCTGTATGACGAAGTGAAAAGCATATTAAAACAATATGGAGTGGATTCCCATTTTGTCGAGGGTTACGACAAAGTGTATAAGATTTACTCGACCAAAGGCATTTTTGCCTTAAAAAAGATCATCCCCCAAAATGGCGTCGATTTTGTCAGGAACGTCCAAACCCTCTACCAAAGGGGCTATTACCATATCGTCCCCATTTATCCGACATTGGATGGTCGTTATGGTGTGCTTGAAGGTGCTTATCTTTATTACATGATGCCCTGGCTATCAAATGAAGAAAAAGAAGACCGGTTTGAAAAACATCAAAAGTTGTTCAGGGAACTTGCCCGTATGCATACTTTGTCCTCAAAGGATATTGTGCTGGGTGAAGAGGATCGGAAAGATCATTATGAAAATACACTGGCAGAATGGGATAAACAAAAAGAATTTTTGGAGGAGTTCATCGAACGATGTGAAAGGGAAGAATATATGTCCCCTTTTCAATTGATGTTCTGCACCTGTTATCAGGATATGTATCAAGCGCTTAATTTCGCGAAGAAAAAACTTGAAGACTGGTATGAAAAGACGAAGGAAGACAAAAAAGCGCGGACTGTCATTGTCCATGGCAAGATATCAACGGAGCACTTCTTATATGATGACCGTGGATATGGCTATTTCACGAATTTTGAAAACTCAAAGACCGCTTCCCCTTTTCATGACCTTTTGCCTTTTTTATCCCGGACATTAAAAACGTATCCGCGGCATTTTGAGGATTGCGTCGAATGGCTGTACACATATTTTCAATATTTTCCGCTTAGGGATGAAGAAATGCTTCTCTTCATGAGTTATTTATCCCACCCTGGTCCGGTCTATAAAGTCGTCGAACAATATCACTTAAAAGGCAAAAAGAAAAGTGAATTGAAGATGGTCAAAAGACTGCAAAAACAATATTGGCACCTGAAAAATACCGAATATGTCGTCATGAGGATCGAAGAACTGGAAAGAAAGAAAAAAGAACCGGAAGAAGGAGCCTCTTCATAGGAGCGGCTCCTTTCTTAAATCCAGTCCAAATAAAAGGCAAGGGCAACCAGGATAAAAATGGCCAATAGCAGTACATCGAATGTGGTCGGCATCAATATGGTACGGATTCCCTGGAAGACCATGAAAGGGATGATGAATTGTCTGCATATATCCCTAAAAGTCCGAAGCCACGGCGGCAGCATATATGGATTATATTTTTTCCGCACTTTGAATCACCTTTCCTTTGCGTTCGTGATAGTATATGAGGGTAGCAGCCTAATGGTGTTTCAAAAAAAAAATGGGACTGAAAGCCGGAAAGAGAATATTTTTATAAAAAAAGGCCAATAATGATTGACGAAAAGTTTTCCTTTCGGATACTATAATGAGTACATAGAATAATTTGAAATGCATGGATAGGGAAGAGTACGATGCAGCTTCGCATCAAGAGAGGGAAATCAATTGCTGGAAGATTTCCTATGCGGACGCGTTGGAAGGTCGCCCTGGAGCAGCTTTCGTGAACATATAGTAGCGAAATGCCGGTGGAGAGCCGTTAATCATTTGAGAGCTAAATGAAGGGTTTACATATTCATTTAGAAAAAAGGTGGCACCGCGAAAACAACTCCTTTCGTCCTTTTAGACGAGAGGGGTTTTTTGTATTTCATAAGGCTGTTTTCTAAATGTAGTTTTTTACATTTTACAAGTGGGAAGCATTCAAGATGGCGTTGGTCGGAGAGGAAAGCGAGCATCCTTCCGTGGAAATCAACTTTACTCCATAAATAGCACCCACTATACGAAAGCAGCCTTTAATAAAGAATCATGTGTATAACCAAAAAGGAGGAAAAATCGATGGAACAGAAAGAATTGACGATGCCGACAAAATATGACCCGCAATCGATTGAAAATGGCCGCTATGAATGGTGGTTGGACGGGAAGTTTTTCGAAGCGAAAAATGATCTTGAAAAGGAGCCGTATACGATCGTCATTCCACCTCCGAATGTAACAGGTAAGCTGCATTTAGGACACGCGTGGGATACGACCCTTCAAGATATTTTGACAAGAATGAAACGGATGCAGGGATATGATGTTCTTTGGCTTCCTGGAATGGATCATGCCGGTATTGCAACACAGGCAAAGGTTGAAGAGAAGCTGAGAAACCAAGGAAAGTCCCGCTACGATCTTGGCCGCGAAAAATTCGTGGAAGAGACGTGGAAATGGAAAGAAGAATATGCCGAGCACATTCGCCAGCAATGGGCAAAGATCGGCTTGGGCCTGGATTACAGCCGCGAACGCTTCACATTGGACGAAGGTCTTTCGGAAGCGGTTCGAGAAGTGTTTGTCACCCTTTACAATAAAGGATTGATTTACCGCGGAGAATACATCATTAACTGGGATCCGGCCACAAAGACGGCTCTTTCAGACATTGAGGTTATCCATAAGGATGTCCAGGGTGCGTTCTATCATATGAAATACCCGTTGAGCGACGGTTCAGGGGATATTGAAATCGCCACTACCCGACCTGAAACGATGCTGGGGGACACTGCCGTTGCTGTTCATCCAGAAGATGACCGTTATAAGCATCTGATCGGAAAAACGGTCATTCTCCCGATTGTTGGACGCGAAATCCCGATCGTCGGTGATGATTATGTAGATATGGAATTCGGTTCCGGTGCCGTGAAAATCACCCCTGCCCATGACCCGAATGACTTTGAAATCGGGAATCGCCACGGGCTCCCTCGTATCCTCGTAATGAACGAGGATGGTACGATGAATGATAATGCCGATAAATATAAAGGAATGGACCGCTTTGAATGCAGGAAGCAAATCGTAAAAGATTTACAGGACCAAGGGGTACTGTTCAAAATTGAAGATCACATGCATTCGGTAGGACATTCAGAGCGAAGCGGAGCAGTGGTTGAACCTTATCTTTCCACTCAATGGTTCGTTAAAATGGCGCCGCTTGCGGAGGAAGCGATTAAGCTTCAGCAGTCCGAAGAAGATAAAGTTACTTTTGTCCCTGAGCGCTTTGAGAAAACATATTTAAGATGGATGGAAAATATCCATGATTGGTGTATTTCCCGTCAGCTTTGGTGGGGACACCGAATCCCTGCTTGGTACCATAAGGAAACAGGAGAAGTCCATGTAGACCTAGAACCACCTGCAGACCTTGAAAATTGGGAGCAAGATAATGATGTATTAGATACATGGTTCAGTTCAGCATTGTGGCCATTCTCGACAATGGGCTGGCCAGACAAGAATTCCGATGAATTCAAGCGTTATTATCCTACTAATTCGTTAGTAACTGGATATGACATCATTTTCTTCTGGGTATCCCGCATGATTTTCCAAGGCTTGGAATTTACGGGGAAACGTCCATTTAAAGATGTGCTCATCCACGGTTTAGTACGTGATGAAAATGGCCTGAAAATGAGTAAATCCTTAGGTAACGGTGTAGATCCGATGGATGTCATCGAGAAGTATGGGGCGGATTCACTACGCTACTTCTTATCGACAGGAAGCTCCCCTGGTCAGGACTTGCGTTTCTCTTTCGAAAAAGTGGAATCTGTTTGGAATTTCGCCAACAAGATTTGGAATGCATCCCGCTTCGCACTGATGAACATGGACGGAATGACATACGACGAGATCGATCTTTCAGGAGAAAAATCAGTTGCTGATCATTGGATCCTTACGCGATTGAATGAAACGATCGAAAGTGTTACGAAGCTTGCAGATAAGTATGAGTTCGGAGAAGTGGGCCGACTGCTTTACAACTTCATCTGGGATGACTTCTGTGATTGGTATATCGAAATGGCGAAGCTTCCGCTTTATGGCGAAGATGAGGCGGCTAAGAAAACGACGCGCTCCATCCTGGCATATGTACTCGACCAAACGATGCGACTGCTCCATCCATTCATGCCATTTATTACCGAGGAAATATGGCAGAACTTGCCGCATAATGGCGAATCGATCACTGTTGCAAGCTGGCCGGAAGCGAAGCAGGAACTCAGCGATGAAGCTGCTGCCAATGAAATGAAGCTTTTAGTAGAGATTATCCGTTCTGTCCGCAACATCCGGGCGGAAGTGAATACGCCATTAAGCAAAAAAATCAAGCTGATGATCAAAGCCAATGATGAGCAGGTATTAGCATCTCTAAATAAAAATGAGGCATATATCGATCGTTTCTGTAATCCGGAAGAGCTTGTGATCACATTGGATGCTTCTGCTCCAGACAAAGCGATGACGGCGGTTGTATCGGGTGCCGAACTGATATTGCCACTAGAAGGACTCATCAACATTGATGAAGAAATCCAGCGTCTTGAGAAGGAATTGGATAAATGGACAAAGGAAGTAGACCGCGTTCAAAAGAAACTCGGAAATGAAAAATTCGTCAGCAAGGCTCCTCAAAAAGTCGTTGATGAAGAGAAATCAAAAGAAAAAGATTACCTGGAACGCCGCACAGCGGTTGAAAATCGCATCAAAGAATTGAAAGGCGAGTAACCAGAAAGGCTGGAGAGGCTGACGCGGTCAGTCTCTTCGCTGTGTAAAGGGGAATCACTCATGATAGAAACTTATTCAGAAGCAATCAAATGGATCCATTCACGCCTGCGGCTTGGAATCAAGCCTGGGTTGAAAAGGATGGAGTGGATGATGGAGAAGCTCGGACATCCCGAATCAGATGTTCAATTTGTCCATATAGGCGGAACCAATGGGAAAGGATCAACGGTCTCTTATTTGAGGTCAATTTTAACTCAAGCTGGTTATTCCGTAGGTACATTCACTTCTCCCTATTTTGAACAATTCAATGAACGGATCAGTGTCAATGGACGGCCTTTGCCTGATGAGGATTTAGTTAAGTTGGTCAACATCATCCAGCCCCTTGCATGCCAATTAGAGGATACAGAACTTGGGTCGCCGACTGAATTCGAAGTAATCACCGCAATGGCAATCTATTATTTTTCAAGACTGAATCCACAGGATATCGTCATCATGGAAGTCGGACTTGGGGGGCGATTTGATTCGACGAATGTCATCAAACCTCTCATTTCAGGCATAACCAATATCGGATTCGATCATATGAACATACTGGGAAGTACGATTGGAGAAATCGCTTTTGAAAAGGCAGGGATCATCAAAAAGGATACACCGATCGTGACGTGTGCCAAACAGTTGGAAGCATTGAAAGTGATCAAATCGAAGGCAGTGGAAGAAAATGCAGAATTGATATGCTTCAGTGATGACTTTCGTGCAGCAGGGCATGTATCAACAGAAGGAGGAGAAAAATTTGATTTTTCCTTCAAGGAAATATCATATGATGCCCTGGAAATCAGCATGGTAGGAAAGCATCAAGTTGAGAATGCGTCGATGGCTGTGATGATCTCGATTTTGCTTGATGGGCATGCTTCATTCCGCATCAAGGAAATGGATGTCCGAACGGGACTCGCTGATGCTTTCTGGCCAGGCAGGATGGAAAAGTTGTCACAATCCCCGCTGATCTACATGGACGGTGCTCATAATCTTGATGGGATCATTGCTTTGAAAAACACGATACAGCAAAGATTCAGCCATTTGAATAAAAAGATTGTTTTTGCCGCGTTAAAGGACAAGGAGATTTCACAAATGATCGCAGCACTGGACGGACTGGAAGGAAATCTATATTTTACACAATTTGATTTCCCACGGGCAGCGACGGCAATGGAACTGTATGAAAAAAGTTCTTCGGATCAGAAGACTTATGGCGAAGATTGGATGAGCGTTGTAAAAGATGTCATCAGTGGCAGTGATGAGAATGACGTGATCATTATCACGGGATCATTATACTTTTTATCAGCAGTAAAACCATTTTATTTACAATTTTCTAAAAACAAAGACATTTAAAGTGACAAATTAGGTTGTATTTGGTAAAATATTTGAAAAAACGTGACTATTTTACTAAATATTTAGGAGGGCGGAAATGAACGTTAAACGATCGGTTTCATGGTTTTTTTGGACCTTATGGGTCTGTATAGTCCCCGCCGGGATGTATTTGACGTACCATTTTTATCCTCCTGTCGATTTAAATGTCTGGGAGTTCATTGGATTCTTTCTTTTGGCGGCAGCGATCACCCTATTCCCGATTGCCATCAACGGGACAACGATCTTTATTGTCCAATGGGTCACGCTTGCTGCATTGATGACTTTCAACCTATTTTTTTCAATGTTGATCCTTCAATTATCGATTATCCTGCTGATGTTCAGGATCGGGGTCAGCAAAAACGAGCTTTATCGTTTTGCCTCTAACTCCTTGATGTTCTTCCTTGCTTCGTTCCTGAGCGGAATTGCCTATTTTGCGGTAGGGGGGCAGGTGCAGGACCACAGCCTTCAACATATTTTGGGACCGGCCTTCCTTCATGAAATCGTCTATTTCGTATGCAATCATCTCTTGCTGTTCGCATTCCGAAATTTATCGGGCCATAAGCATAAATTTTTCGGTGCAGACTTGACGTGGGAAACGCTTACGATATTAATGGTTTTTCCATTGAGCATCGCCCTTTATTATTTGTTTGGTCAGATCGGATTGCCTGCATTGGCGCTGCTGGGCGTACCTTTTATCAGTGCTTCGCTCGTGCTCAGGCTGTATAATTCAACGGAAAAAATCAACGATTATCTCCAGAATGCCGTGGAGATCGGCCATCAGCTGACCCAGCATCTGCAGGTTAATGAAGTACTGGATCTGTTTATCCAGAAAATTTCGCACACGCTTCCTGTGGACTATGCGTATATCCTTAGCGTGGAAGGAAAGGAACTGGTCTTGATCCGCAGGGTGGAAATGGGTGAAATAAAGGATAATGATCTTGTCCCCCTGAAAAAGAATCAAGGAATCAGCGGTGTCGTCTGGGCAGCGGAAAAGTCGGTTATCTTTGATAATAGATCCGAATGGAGTGGAATGGCAAAAGGATATATGCCGGAAAATGTCGAGAGCATACTGAGTGTGCCAATCGTCCGGAACAAGCGTATCGTCGGTGTGCTTTTACTTGCCTCCACGCGGAAAAAAGCATATGAAAAATATCAATTGATGATTGTCGATATGCTATGTTCATACTTTGCAGTCGCAATCGAAAATGCCCGACACTATGAGGAAACAAAGCGGAATAGTGAACGCTGCGCATTGACGAACCTTTATAATTACCGATACTTTGAAAATCTGTTAACTGAAGAATATGTGGAGATGAGAAAAAGGAAGCGCAAGAGGATTTCTCTGATAATGCTGGATATCGACCACTTCAAAGTCGTCAATGATACATACGGTCATCAAAGCGGCAATGAAATATTGGTCGAAATGGCCGATCGCCTCAATCGGCTCGTTGAAGGTTTTGGAACGCTAGCCCGATACGGCGGTGAGGAATTCGTTATCCTGCTTCCAGATGTTTCGAAACAAAAAGCAACCGAATTGGCCGAAACTGTCCGCTTGACGATAGCAAACCGTCCGTTTACGCTCCATAACAACCTTGAACATGAACGTAAACGATTGATGGTACGCATCACGGCCAGCATAGGTGTGGCAACTGCCCCTGAGGACGCAGATGACGCCCTGTCCCTCATCAGGCATGCCGACAGAGCACTTTATATCGGAGCAAAACGCGCGGGAAGGAACCGCGTGGCGGAATATGTGAAATAAAGTAAAATGAAAAAGCTGCCAAGAATTTGGCAGCTTTAATTTTGTTTACTTTTATATTCCATATCGATTTCTTTAATTGTAAGTTTTTCTACGGTTGGAATACCTTTCGGAGGATCCAATATTAAATCTTTCTGATAGTGTATCGATAGTCTGGGTGTTCCATTGGTTGTAACTGAATTGAGCCTGATCGGATTGCCGTATATTCCACCGTTTATTTTAAGATTCGATAGAATCCCATATATTTGCAATTCTTGATTGGAATAAAGATATGCATTCATTTCCATCGGCGCATCATTGAAAATATTGTTGAATGCGAGGGTAATCTGATTATTGGCCAGCAAGATTAATGTTCCTGCATTGTTATATAAGCTAGAAACAAAAATATTGTTGCCTGCATAAATGGTTCCATTGGAATTCAGTTCTCCTTGAATGTTCGCTGAACCGCCAATATACATCACACCATCCAAGTCCACATCTTCAAAGGAAACGTTCCCGGCAGCATAAATGAAATTTTGATTCCCATTTACTATTATTTTTGTATTATGGTTTTGATGATGGGATCCATTGATATAAATAGACCCTGTAACATAGAGCTTACCATATATATTCAGTGTACTCCCAGAGGAAATGACTAAATCCCCATTAATAAGCGTATTATTGGACAGTGTTTGGTTTCCGGAAATGGACAACCCTTTTTTATATCTAGTATAATTGCCCATTTGACTTACTTCATTTTGTTTTTCACTAATGATTTGTCCGATTTGGATCGGATCAATATTCAATTCCCTGTCTTTAATTTTCGGAGGAACTTTAAAAAATGTTTTTAAATTTTCCATATCAGGTGAAAACGGCTGCCAATTCACACCACACCAAAAACATTGGTCTGTTTTATCCCCAAAGTACTTTCCTTCAACAGTTAGACTGCCGTCAATGGTTGGAAAAAGGGTCGAAGATAATAATGAAATAAGCGGATTATTTGATGTATAAATATTATTCCCTGTATAAACATCGCCTTCGATATATGGGGACCCATTTAAAAATATGTCACCTGGCGAAATGGCGCTGTATCGAAAGACCTCCGATATGGTTGAGATCGTGACGGTTTTTTCTATTTTTTTTTGTTTGCTGATTGCTGAGGATATTGTTACTTGATCCAAGAACATGCCTTCATTTTGTGAATCTTGCTTTAGTGTTTGATAATTCAAGGTGAATTTTTTCCCATCAACACTTTGTATATGATCCAAGGCAGTATGCAGGACACTTAAGTATTGTGCAGCAGGTACAAGTCCTTGTTCAATCGAACTGTTGATGCTCTCGACTTTATTTTCGATTAAAGCCATCGCTTCCTCAATGGCCATTTCCCCATCAAGCTTAGCCTGTACATTACCCTGTGCGATTTGGACCAGCTTAAAGGAATTCAAATTTATTGATAGAAGAGTCATCCCAAGGGCGATGACAACAACAACTACCAATAATACAGAAAGCAGGGTATAACCATTTTCATTTTTCAGCTGTTTCATCCATTTCACCCTTCACCTTTTTGAATAGAATAGACTGTGAAAAATTTAAGTGAATGATCGGAAGATTTTTGCTTTATGGTGAAGTAGCAATTCAAATTTCCGTTTTCACTAGTAAAATAAGAGTTTGAGAGCATGTAGTCAGGACTATTGATCACTTTCCCATCTATGTACAGATTTCCATCAGCAATCTTGATTTTTATCGTGGAACGTGTTTCTTGAAAATCTCCTGAGGAACCTTCATGTTCCAAGGAAATATTGATTGCTGCAAATGATGAGAATTGATTATTCTCTTCATCCAGGTCTTCTGCTTCAACTTGATCAGTATTCAAAAGAGCTTCATTCATGTGTTCGGTGATATAAACAGCTTCGTTATTTAAGGCGGTTTTTAATACATCTTTATGGGCTGCCTTTTGAGAGGTAAGCGTAATGTGATAGATCAAGGTTATTACCATGGAAGAAATGGCAATTGCCACTAGTAATTCAATAAGTGTTAATCCGCGATTATTAATTTTTCTCATTTTCTAACATATCCTTCTGTCACTGATTTTTCGCTGTCCACCGCGGCAGTCACAGTAACTTTCAATACGAGAAGTCTATTGGACAGTGTGGGTGAGGGATGTCTGCTTACTTCAAGGAATGCTTTATATTTGGAGGAGTCTAGGTCTTCATTCCCAGCGAGTGTGCTTTTGATATCGATTTCTTCTTTGTTTCCAATTTTCCTTTCTAAATCTGTAAAGCTCAATTTTTTTGTTTCATTTAGAAGGCTTTTTGAAAGCTGAAGGGTTGAAAAATTATTCGTTGATATTTTCGTATTTTCATAGGATGTGGTAAGGAATGTGCCGGCTATTGTCAGTACAATTGAAAGCAAAACGATTGAAACCAAAACTTCAATCAAAGTAAATCCTTCCATATTTGAGATTTTTTTTCGGATTTTGACCAGCCACCTTCTTTTAAAATATCTATCTTTATTATACAATATTTAGTAGTCGAATATCGTTGAAGTGAATATTTTTTCATAGATTTTTATCATAATTTGGAAGGGGTGAAAGGGTGGTTGTTTTTATTTTTTCAATATTGGCATTATTGATTGCGATTCCAATAGTGTTTATTATCCCAATCAATATAACGAATAAAGGGAAATTGATGCTGGTGGCGCTCTCATTTTTATTAACTTCTTTAGGGTTGTTGGCTACAATTCAATATTCGATATGGTTCGTTATTCCTGCCTTGATTATCCTGGCTGCACTCCTTGCTTATATTGTTGAGAGTAGATATAATCATATGTTTTTATCATCAGCCATAAATGATGAGCAATTGGTTGTGTTTGATGAAGGTAGTTTCAATGAAAATGAACCTGAAGATAGAGTAAGTAAAAATGTATCAAAAGACTCATTGGTATCCTTATATAAACAAGCAAAAGGCATTGAAGATGACGGAGAAGATTCTATTTTGCTGGAAGATGAATCTATGGACTTGGAAGATGAGGAATCCATTGTTTACTCAGACGATGAAGAAGCAGATTTAACAGATGATGGTTCAGATACCGCAATTAATGAAAAAGCAGAAACTTTAGCATCGCTGGAATGGTTGGAAGATGAATTAGAAGAATTAGAAGATATCAAGTTAGATGCTGACATGGAAGAGTTGCAATTAGCCGATGGGTTTGAAATTGGTGACCTTGAAAAATCGACTGACGAATCTTTGAAAGTTGAAATAGTGGAGGCCATTATTGAAACTCCTTCTGATGCGGCCGAAGATGAAGAATTGAGTGAGATTGAAAGGATGCTGCATGAGCTCGATGAAGGTGTGGAAGGATCCGAAGCGCTTCCAATCACCATGCATATGAAATCTGAACAAACCCAAAACGAAGTCGATTCCCATATTCAAGGTGACTCCTTCGTTGAAATTATCGAAGAATTACATGATTTGAGTGTGGAAGAAGAAATTTTGATTGGCGATGGTGATGTGTTCGATAAAGTGGAAACGTTTGAGCATTCCGATAGTTTGTCAGAAAGTGATGGCGAGGAAGAAGATCTCGATATAGAAGAAACTTTTATTGAAAGTAGGGATGGCCTCGCCCATGAAAAATCATCTTCAAAAGAACTTGGTGGAAGCGTCATTTATGTAGACGAAGTGAATGCTCCAGTTGAATCAAAACTCGAACCAGAAAATCTTTCTGTTGAAGAAGATCCAGAGATTAAACATGAAACAGCAAAAGTAGAGTTAACAAGGGGACAGCCGAGTATTCAAAAGGAAATGTTTCAAATGATGAGGGAGCAGCTGGTTCAATATCAGAAAAAATTATCGCCGAACCAATTTGAAGAATTGGTCTTAGCCTACTTGCACCCGAGTTTACCAGACAAAGATTACTATTCATTTGCGAAAATTTTAATGGAACATTACATTTTAACCGCAAATATAGAAAAATTGGTTATTTACGCAAATGAAATTCATGATCGATTTAAAGCGTTCCCAGGTATTGTAGCAGAAATCGAACTTTACAAAAGCTTTATACGTCCAAGTGTAAGAAACTAAAAACGAGAATAGGTGTGGAAAAAAATGAAAAAAAGTGCAGAAATTAAAAGACTTCCAATAATAAATATTGCTGAAGGGGTTGAGCTGGGAAGGGTAAAATCCTTAGTGATCAATCCAGAAAAAGGTTCGGTGGACTTTCTAACAATCGAACATGAGGATTGGCAGGTCAGCGTGAAGGCGATTCCTTTCAAAAAAGTTGTGGGAATCGGTGAATACGCTGTAACGGTTGAAAATGAAAATGCAGTGATTGATCTGAATGAGATTCCGATTGCCAATCAGCTCGTTAATAAAAAAATCAAAATTAACGATACGAGGGTCATGACACGAAAAGGCCAGTTGATCGGCGAAATTACTGAGTATTATGTAGACGATGAAAATGGTTCAGTCCTAGGACTTGAATTAAAGGTGAAAGATGAAATGGTAATCCTCCAATCCGAGTTTGTCCTTACATATGGGAAGGATATCATCATTGTGAAAGAGGACTCCCTCAATCATATGAAAAAAGATATCAGTCAACTTGATGACGGGGTAATCGATGCTCATGATGAAGCAGCAGCTGCTTCCGAGAAAGCAGTTACACCAGAAGATCAGCTGGCAGAAATAAAATCAAGGCAATTTCAGCTCTTGCTTGGGAAGAAAGTGACGAAGGATATTCAAGAATCAAATGGTGATGTTGTCATCCCAGGGGGAACGATTCTTAGTGAAGAGCACATACAATCCGCGCAGGAAGCCGGCCCGTCTGTATTTGTTGATTTGACAATGAGCATTGAAGCATAAGAGGGGTGGCTAAATGAAAAATAGTCGTTTGGTTAAATTGATGTTGATCTTATTGTTATTTACCGGGTTTATTTTTGGCTTTTCGAATATAGGTGCATTGGCGTATGAAAAGCTCGTCCTGGATAATGACAAATTCAGTGTTGATACCACTGTCAACGATGTAAATATCGGAGGCGAATCTGTTGCAGATGCAAATCAGTCCTTGGCCAATGCGATAAGCCAATGGAAGAAAAACTCAAAAATTTCGGTGCGCTTGCTGAATAATGAAATGCTGCTGGATACAGGATTATTTCATTTTGATATCGATACGACATTGGGAGAATTAAAAAACGGACAGCATGCTTCTTTGTACGTATTAGTGGACAAGACCTCTTTGCGGCATGAAATCCAAGCTGCTTTTAAAGAAATCGATCCATCCGATATTGATTTGGTAAAATTGGCAAACGATTTAAATGGTATGGCTTCAGTTCTGCAAAGCGGTGAAACAACAGTGGAATTAACTGATTACATTCAGGCATCAAAAGGTCAACAACCATTGATTCAAACGAGTACAGAAAATATGGAGATTACACCAGCGATTGAGCAGTTTGTCAAAGACTTTCCAGAAATCGATATTCCAGGGAAGTCCCAATTTTCATTTGATCAATTTTTGGCCGAGAACAAAAATACCATTGAATCGAGTGCAAACTTGAGCATCTTTTCATCATTGATTTACAAAATGATACTTCAAACGAATTTTTCTGTAATAGAAAAAAATACAAGTCGTGAATTGCCCGAAAACATTGAGTTGGGCTTTGAAGCAATGGTCAATCCGAAAAATAATCAAGATTTAATTGTTATCAATCCTAATGAGACCAAATACAAAATAAACTTCGATATCATAGGCAAGCAAGTGGAAGCCAGTTTGGAAGGCGCTCCGTTCTTGTTTAAATACAAGGTAAAACTATCTGACAAAGCAACCTATCCGCCTAAAACGATCATTCAATTTAGTCCACTGTTGAATGATGGGGACAAGAAGATCTTGAATGAGGGAAAACCCGGGATGAGAATACAAATCATCAGGCAGTCCTTGGATAAACAAAACCAGCTGGTGAAGGAAGAGAAAATTGCAGATGATTTCTATCCACCGATATATCGAGTCGAGCTCCACAGTTTAATGGAGCAGTCCAAAGGGAATGAGGGTGAAGGCATATCCCAAAATAATGACCAAACCGGCAATGATACCCAAATTAATGGAGAAGAGGGTTCAAGATCTGATAATAGTCAATCTAATACTTCAACCACAAATGGGACCGATGATACAAAGAATGTCAGCCTTTATGATAATTGGGAAAATGTAGATGGCTCTGAAGTGAAATAACCTGATAAGCAGGGTGATGGGATGATAAAAGAAAGAAAGAGACTTGGGGATTTATTAGTTGAAACAGGCATGATTTCCGAGGAACAGCTTCAGGAATCATTGAATGAAAAAGAAAAAGGCCAGAAGCTCGGTGATGTCTTACTGCAAAAAGGCTTGATCACAGAACAGCAGCTTATAGAAGTACTTGAATTTCAACTTGGCATTCCACACATCAGTTTATACCGGTACCCATTTGAGAATAATTTATTTCATTTAATTCAAAAAGATACAGCTAAAAGAAATCTCATGATTCCGTTGAAGAAGGAAGGCGATCGACTTTTTGTCGCAATGTCCGATCCGATGGACTTTTATGCCATTGAAGACTTAAGGCTGTCAACGGGCTTTCAAATTGAAACGGCAATCGCCACCAAGGATGACATACTAAAAGCGATCAATAAATATTACGACAAAGAGGAAGGTTTCGAAGAACTTGTCAATGATCGAATTGATCAGGATCCGGGAGACCAGCAAAATATCACCGATCAAGATTCACCTGTTGTCAGGCTGGTCAATCAGATTCTCATGAATGCTGTAACGCTGAAGGCCAGCGATATCCATTTAGATCCTCAAGAAACAAAGATCGTGGTGCGTTATCGGATAGATGGTGTATTGAGGACAGAGCGGACATTCCCGAAGCATATGCAAAGCATACTCATTGCTCGCATAAAAATTATGGCCAACTTGGATATTACCGAATTCAGGATTCCGCAGGATGGAAGAATCAAAACTAATTTGGAGTACCGGCCGGTCGACTTGCGCGTCTCCACCCTGCCAACAGTCTTTGGCGAAAAAATAGTCATGCGGATCCTAGACCTGAGTGGTACATTAAATGATATTAAACAGTTGGGCTTTAATAAGCTGAATTTAAAAAGATTCATGGATATGATCGATCAGCCCACAGGCATCGTCTTGATAACGGGTCCCACTGGATCCGGTAAATCGTCGACATTGTATGCAGCATTGAACCAGTTGAACAGCGAAGAAGTTAACATCATCACGGTCGAAGATCCCGTGGAATATCAATTGGAGGGGATCAATCAAATCCAGGTGAACCCAAATGTGGGCCTTACCTTTGCTAAGGGGCTTCGCTCGATATTACGCCAGGATCCAAATATCATCATGGTTGGCGAAATTCGTGACCGCGAAACGGTCGAAGTGGCTATCCGTGCTTCATTGACTGGACACTTGGTGTTAAGCACCATCCATACCAATGATTCAATCGGGACCATTACGCGCTTATTGGATATGGGAGTTGAACCATTTTTGGTAGCTTCCTCACTCAGTGGAATCGTGGCACAGAGACTTGTAAGAAGGGTTTGCCGTGATTGCATAGAAGTTTCAGCACCTACCAAAAGGGAAGTTGACATTTTCGCCAGAAGGGGAATGAAAATCGAAAAAGTAGCCCGGGGAAAAGGGTGTTCTTCCTGCAGTATGACCGGGTATAAAGGACGAATCGCCATCCATGAAGTACTCTCAATGAATGATGAAATGAGAAAAATCATTTTAAATGGAGAATCTTTTTCGAATTTGCGTGAATATGCCATCAAACATAAAACCATCTTCTTAATTGATGATGGCCTGCTTAAAGTGAAACAATTGATAACCACCACCGAAGAAGTTCTTCGTGTGGCAATGACGGAGTAGGTGGACGCATGAAAGAAAAAATTGATTATTTATTAAGGGCTGCCTATGAATTCAAAGCATCGGACATTCATTTGACCGTCGGCTCGCAGCCAATATTTCGTATCAATGGCGATTTAAAAAAATATGGGAAAGACATATTGAAGCCCGAAGATACCGAAGGCATGGCAAAGTCCATCATTCCAAATCATCTGTGGGATGAATTGAAGGATATCGGTGAGCTGGACTTCTCATATGGCATCCAAGGGGTTTCACGGTTCCGGGTAAACGCTTTTCATCAAAGATCCTGTATTTCCCTGGCGATTCGTATAGTTCCTACCGCCATCCCATCGATTGATGACCTGCAGCTCCCGCTTGTTTTAAAACGTTTAACGGAAAAGCCTCAGGGTCTGTTTTTGGTAACTGGTCCAACAGGGAGCGGAAAATCAACTACACTCGCCTCCATGATCCATTTCATGAACTCGACTTCGAGAAAGCATATCATCACGTTGGAGGATCCAATAGAATATCTTCATAAACATGGCTCTTGCATCATTGACCAAAGGGAAATCGGATTCGACACGAGGGATTTTGCCCAGGGTCTTAGGAGTGCATTAAGGCAAGATCCAGATGTCATTTTGGTAGGGGAGATGCGTGATTTAGAAACGATTCATACTGCAATCACTGCAGCAGAGACAGGGCATCTCGTCCTTGGTACGCTTCATACTTCAAGTGCCCCGTCTACGATCGAGAGGATCGTAGATGTCTTTCCGCCTCAGCAGCAGGCGCAGATTCGTATCCAATTGGCATCCGTGCTTGTCGCGATATTATCGCAGAGGTTATTTCCGACAGCTGACAAAAAGGGCAGGCGGGCAGCCACTGAGCTCCTTGTCAATAATGCTGCAGTAGCCAATTTAATTCGTTCGGAAAAAGTCCATCAAATACAGAATATTATGCAGACGTCTAAAGGATTGGGGATGCATACTATGGAAGCAAGGATAAAAGAACTGGTGGAAGCAGAGGTCATTGCAAATGAATCAGCCTATGCTTACATACAGGAAGAGAGTACAGTCTGATGGCGCGATATCAATTTACAGGCAGAGGCCGTGAAGGAGACAAAAAAGGGACGATTACTGCGCTGTCTAAGAAAGAAGCGATGCTCAAGCTCAAAAATCAAGGCATCAGGGTCATTGAAATTGAAGAAATACCCGAAACGCTTTTGACAAAGGATATTAATATCGGCAATCCGGTAAAGCTTCAGCATTTGGTGATATTTCTGCGTCAATTTTCCACACTTCTGCAAGCAGGTGTGACTGTAGTGGAAGCGACGCATATTCTTTCTGCACAGACCGAAAGCAAAGTTCTTAGCAGGATCTTGACAGAGGTAGAAAATGAATTGAAGGATGGGAATCCATTATCAGACGCATTTTCAAAGCATAAAAAGGTTTTTGAACCGCTGCTGATCAATATGCTGAAAGCTGGTGAGGCGACCGGAAGCCTTGATGAAACATTGGACAGGCTTGCAAATCATTATGAAAAACAGCATACGACGAAGCAAAAAATCATTTCCGCCATGGCTTATCCTGCAGTTGTCGGGGTGATCGCCATCGGGGTCATCATCTTCTTGCTTGTCGCTGTCGTCCCGACCTTTGTCTCGATGTTCAAGGATTTTGGCGGGGAACTGCCGGGGATTACAAAATTCGTCATAAACGCCAGCGGCTTCATGGAGCATTACTGGTATATAGTAGTCATGATCATGGTGTTAATCATGCTAGGATTTATGATGTTAAAAGGCAACAAGAAAACAAAATACTATATCGATTATGCAATTTTGCGCATGCCGATTTTCGGGAAAATGATGCAAAAAGCGGTACTTGCCAGAATGACACGGACACTGAGCTCACTGTTTTCAAGCTCGGTCCCGATTCTTCAGGCAATGGCCATAGTCGAGAAAATTGTTGAGAACGAAGTGATCGCCGGTGTGATCAAGCAATCGCGGGAAGCTTTGGAAACAGGTCACTCCTTGACAGGGCCGATGAGGAGGCATTGGGCCTTCCCACCATTGGTCAGCCAAATGATCGCCATCGGTGAAGAAACGGGATCGCTCGATTCCATGCTGAGTAAAGTCGCCGACTTCTATGAAAAGGAAGTTGAAAATGCCACGGACAGGCTGAAATCGTTGATCGAACCAATCATGATCGTCCTTCTGGCATCAATCGTCGGCACCATCGTGACATCGATCCTCGTCCCGATGTTCGATATATTTAACCAAGTACAGAATTATTGAAATAACTTTACAAAAATTTCTAAAATTCAGCAAAACATTTCTTTATTTAGGTAATTTGTCTAGTATAATGAACTTAAGAATATTTTATTATTAATAAGAAACGTAGGAGGAATTGGAAAATGTTGAAGAAAATCGGTCAAAGATTAAAAGACCAAAGAGGTTTGACATTGATTGAGCTTTTGGCAGTTGTTGTCATTTTGGGAATCATCGCTGCGATCGCGATTCCGAGCATCGGTGGAATTATTAATAACTCTAAGAAGGATGCTCATATAGCAAACGCTCAGCAAATGGTTGATGCGGCTAGAATGGCAATAACCGCCAATGATAAAGGAGCTACTGCTGGTCAATTTACCATGGCAGAATTAGTAAGTAAAGGGTATTTAGAAACAGTAGACGATCCATCAGATAGTACAGGTTATGATGATGCTAAAAGTATTGTAACTTATACAGCCAGTGGAACTTCGGGAAGCTACACATATACAGTTACATTGGTAGGAAAAGCTGGAACAACTCACGTAGCACCAAAAGACCCGAAAACTATGAAAAGGACAGATATCACACTATAGATCATGGGTATTATCTTATTCCTCTACGGCCTTCTCCTAGGCTCCTTCTACAACGTAGTCGGCCTGCGGGTGCCTGAAAAAAAATCGATCGTAAAGCCGCGTTCGGCCTGCCCGAACTGCGGACATACTTTGAGACCAATAGAATTGATACCGGTTTTATCTTACGTCATTCAAGGGGGGAAGTGCTCACAATGCAGTGGGTGCATCTCTCCTCTTTATCCTTTCATGGAACTTGCTGCTGGCCTTTTGTTTGTTTACTCCTATGAGGTGTTTGGTCTTGCCCCGGAGCTGCTGATCGCCTTGACGCTGGTTTCCATGCTTATCATCATTTTCGTATCTGATATCAAATATATGATTATCCCGGATAAAATCCTGCTTGTATTTGGGGGCATTTTTATCGTGGAGCGGCTTTTGCTGCCCTTGAGTCCATGGTGGGATTCACTGGTTGGAGCTGTTGTTGCTTTTGCCCTTCTCCTGCTCATTGCTATTGTCAGTAATGGAGCGATGGGCGGCGGGGATATAAAATTATTTGCTTTGCTTGGCTTCGTCCTAGGGGTGAAGCTGGTGCTGCTTTCATTTTTCCTTGCTACGCTAATCGGAGCGGTTGTCGGTATCATCGGATTAGCAATCGGCATCTTTGAAAGGAAGAAGCCGATTCCATTTGGGCCTTATATTGTAGCGGGGACACTTGCAGCCTATTTCTTTCATTATGAAATCCTACGATGGTATTTCTCTCTCATTTTGTAAAAGGAGCATACTTATATGGCTTTTGGACTATTTTCGAAAAAACAGAAAATCTCTAACCTTGTCCTGACAGATGAATACATACGCTATGCTGATGTTAAAGCTTCTGAGCCGTTGACAGTTGAAGGCATTGGTGAGAGGCGGTTACCTGAAGGGATAATATCAGAAGGGAAAATCATCGATCGGCAGACTCTGGAGATGATCATGGAAGAGTGTGTGGAAGAGTGGGGGATCAAAAATCGTCAGATTCGTTTCACCGTTCCGAGTACATATATTATTTTGAAAAATATATTTATCTCTGAAGATATCCATGATGATGAAATTAAAAGCCATTTGTTCCTGGAGATTGGGACAAGTATTCACCTTCCTTTTGAAAATCCTCTTTTCGATATTGTGGTACTTGGCAGCAGTGAGGGGAAAAAGGAAGTGCTGCTGATTGCTGCACCGGAGGATATCATCCTATCATACCGGGAGTTGTTGGAAGGTGTCGGATTAAAGCCGTTCATCGCTGATATTTCCCCGCTTTCCCTGTATCGGATTTTATATTATCAGGATAAGGCAGAAGCCAAAGAGCATGAAATGATTTTGAAATTTAGTGCAAAAATGCTCACGGTTTCAATTTTTCACGAGCATCGGCCTATTTTTTTACGTCCGATTCATATGAACTCAGAAGACAACCTGAGAAGCACGCTTGATGAGGGAAACGAAGCGCCAATCGATTTTCTGCTTGAGGATACGGTCAAAGAAATTGAAAAGGTCATGAATTTTTACCGTTACTCCCTGCATAAAGGTGAACAAAGCGTAACAAAAATGATCCTTACCGGCGACCATCCGCATCTTCATGCAATCCAAGACCATTTAACGAATCGTTTGAATCTTAATATTGTTTTAGATCAACCCGCCTTTGAAGGCGAGGGCGGATTAGTGCCAATAACGTTCCATACCGCAATAGGGTTAGGATTAAAAGAGGTGCTCTAATGTTAATCGATATTAACTTGCTTCCAGAAAAAAAAGTGAAAAAGAGAACTTCACTCTATCTTATTGCGGGCATCTTAGCGGCAGCAATCTTATTCGGTATAATATTAATCTTCCAAGTAAATTCACAGAAAGCGCATTTGAAAACACTTGATGCAAAATTACAGGAGCAAAAGCAGATCGAAATTACGATGCAGAAGCGCATCAAAACGTTCGAAACCTCTGACAGCTTTCAACAGCTTGATCAAGCGGTGAAATGGGCTGAATCCTATCCAGTGAAAACCGGTCCTGTGTTGGACAAGCTTACTGCCCTTTTGCCGGAGAGGGGCTTTTTCAACGAATTTGGATATGCTGAAGACGGCACCGTTTCATTGAGGGTTCAATTCGACTCAGAAAGCCAGGCTGCCTACTATTTGGATCGACTTAAGAAAGCTGATTGGATAAGTGATGCCAATATTATGAAGCTAAGCACCTCTCAAATAGATGATACAAATAAAGGGTCTGCAAATCTAACAGCCACGGCTGGGGCAGATAATGTCTTGCCGAGATATATCGCAAGCTATGAAATCAAGCTGAATAAATCTATCATTCAATCTGAATCAGATGAGTCCTCTGAAGTGGAAGGGGATGAACAAAATTGACATCTTTCAGTAAAAAAGAGTGGGCGTTACTTGCTTCCTCCATCATCGTTTCAGGGGTGATTTTGTTTGGGGTATACTTTCTATTCCTTAAACCGATGAATGATCAAGTAGAAATTCGGACAAAAGAACTTTCAGCCGAAGGAAAACTGATTAAAGTCGTCAAACAAAAGGTCTCCGAAATCAAGCAGAACACATTTGAAAGCACCGTTTCCCTTCAAATGAAGGTGCCGGTGAAATCAGCAACAGAAAATCTATTGCTCGATTTGGAAAAAGCAGAAGTTGTATCACAAAGTACAATTCAATCATTGGAATTTGCGGATGGCGACATCTCACAAACATTACAAGCCGATACGTCCAAATTATCTCATGATGACCAAGTAAAAGATAGTTCAGACAGCTCGCCGAAAACCCCGCTAGCGACGCCAAATTCAAATTCACAAACTAACAAGGAAGTGGTTTTGCCGAACGGCCTCCAAAAAATCACGATCAAAATCGATCTCGACACGGAGAGCTACACGGATTTCAAAAAATTTCTTTCCGAGCTCGAAGGCTTGAAACGGATTGTGGAAGTCGAGCAGATCTCCTTCCAGGGCCCGCCCGAGGTCAAGACGGTGGAAGATGCACCGGGACTGATGGAATACAGTCTCGTGGTATCTGCATTTTATCTTCCTGGGATAGATGATTTGACGAAGCAGCTTCCGGGGATCGATTCGCCCTTGCCTGCCAATAAAAACAATCCATTCGCCTTAAGTCCGGATGTGTCCGAAGATGCTGCACCAAATTGATATTGGTCATCACGGTAAACGGCAAAATGGATTTACGCTTGTTGAATTGCTTGCCATCATCGTGATCCTTGGCATCATTTCTTCCATTGCCATCGTTCAGATTGACAATGTCATTGAGACGTCAAAGAAGCAAGCATTCGTGGCAAACGCTTATACGCTAAAAAACGCGGCACAGTTTTATTTGAAGGAGCCTGAACTGGATGGTTCTGCCCGCTTCGTCCAGCAGTTATCCTACAAAAATTTGCATGATCTAGGGTTCATCGACGAGATCAAGGATCCTTTTACAAAAAATAATTTAGACCCGTTGAAAAATGATTCCTATGTGACGATTGAAGATGGTAAAGTCACCGCGGTTTGTTTATTCGGAGATACCTTTAACCTCTGCTCCGAAATACAGGATGATCAAGTCATTGCTAATACACCGGTGTCCTTTTCCACCCTGACAATCGCTGACCTCCAGCCGAATTGAAAAAATTGACGAAAACCTTTCTCGACAAGACGACAAAAGTCTTGTTCTTTTTTTTGCATTATATGGTAGCATGAAGCAAATGTTTCGTGCGGGAGGGTTGAAATTGGACAAGTCCAAAAAGGACAAGGCAACGATAACGATAAAAATCAATGGGGAAGAAAAGCAGTTTCAAGAAGAACTGGTCGTGCATGATTGGAAGGAGGCCAAAACGGAATCGGCAGCATCTGCAGAGGCTTTGGAAGAGGATGAATCATTTGATTGGGTGCTGCCGGACGAGGGGCCGCAGAACGGGGAAGAAATAAAAGAATTTAAGCAAATTTCTTATGTGCCGGCTGTCACGAAGAAAACATGGATCAACCCGAGGCAGAAGCAATCCGGCTCGCCTGCCATGCTGGTTTCGATCTTGCTGGCAGTTTTGACGGGATTACTGCTTGGATATGTCATGCTGCATTTGTTTACGAGTAAAGATACCCCTGCAAGTTCAGCAGGTATAGGAGAGCAAACTTCTCAACCGGATTCACAACCTAAAGATGCCACAGGTCAAACAATGGTACTGAAAGCATTCTCCGTCCCGATTATCCAGGCAGGAGTATTTGAAAACGGTGATTCTGCTGAATCCATTTCGAGTGAGGTACATTCAAAAGGATTTCCGGCTGCCGTGATTCAACAGGATGGCAAATATTATTTACTGGCAGGAGTAGCTGGATCGGTGGAGGATGCGAAACAAGCGGGCAACGATTTCAAAAATAATCAAATTGATGTATACGCAAAATCCATCGAAATTCCATCAAAAACGGTGGATGGGGTATCAGAAAGTGAAAAAGCGTTTCTGAATGATTCTGGTCAGCTTTTTTTGTCATTAAGCCAAGTAGCCGGTAATGCTTCTTTGGGCAACACTCTCGATTCTGATTCATTGGATAAGCTGGAAGAAAAATACCCCGTGCTTAAAAATGGCGTCGATAAAGCAAATAAAAAAATAGCGGTGATGGGTTCACAGCTAAAGCAATCCTTTGATGAACTGAAAAAATTCAGTGCCAGTAAGGATCAGAAATCATTGTTTCAAGCACAACAATCGCTGTTGGACTTTTTAAAAGGCTATATGGAATATAAGTAATGACAAAATATGATATTTTCCGGGAAATGTTTCCGCCGATAGCCTTAATTCGTAAAAGGCAAATTTGAGGATATTGATTTGCGCTGCAGGATGCTCGCATTGCAAAGGGGCGGACTGTGAGCCTTCTGGAGCTCGCCTGTCCAGCTGAAACCACCGGAGTCTTGCACCTTCTGTCCCAATCAACTTCATATGATGAATAGTCTTTTAGAAAAATTGTAAAAATATCATCATTTTAAAAAACAACATGATCACCAAATATAATTAATGCTATACATGATTGGAGGCGAACCACTCGTCTCTATTTTTTTGTTCAAATAAATTGTTTGTCCACTTTCTTTCTGATACGATTAATCTGTATCTCCCATTTGATAACGAATGAAAGGTAAGGTGGCATTAGCGTGAACTCCCTTATACTAGCCTCCGGATCTCCCCGGAGAAAAGAACTGCTTCAGAAATTGCAAATTCCCTTCAAAGTGATTCCAAGCCAGGTGGATGAATCATTGCCAAGCGGCATCTCCCCGGAAGATGCAGTCATCATGCTGGCAGAAAGAAAAGCAAAAGAAGTTGCCATTCACCACCCATCCGATTTTGTGATCGGCTCCGATACAATCGTTGCATATGGCAGCCAAATCCTCGGAAAGCCACAAGGCGAACAGGAAGCTAAGATAACCCTTCAACTATTATCCAATCATACACATACCGTCTATACCGGTGTGTCAATTTTCCACAACCATGAAAACCATTCTTTTTATGAAAAAACCGATGTGACGTTCTGGGAATTAAAGGACGGAGAAATCAATCGGTATATCGAAAGCGGTGAGCCCTTTGATAAAGCGGGTGCCTATGGGATCCAAGGACAAGGTGCCTTGTTTGTTAAAGAAATCAAAGGGGATTACTACGCTGTCGTTGGTTTGCCGATTTCAAGGGTATACAGGGCCCTGATGGAACATGGATTCACTTTTTAACCCGTCCCTTGTGAACCATTCGTCCAGAAATGGAGGAATCATTCATTCATGCAAAAAGAATCATTGCTCATCCGTGATTATCCACAGGAAGAACGGCCGAGGGAAAGACTTGCCTTCAATGGAGCAAAAAGCTTGTCAAATCAAGAACTGCTTGCAATTTTACTAAGGACCGGCACAAAGAGCGAATCGGTTGTGCATTTGTCAAACCGAGTTTTAAAGCACTTTGACGGGCTTCGTCTTCTCAAGGATGCTTCCTTGGAAGAACTTACTTCGATTAAAGGGATCGGCGAGGCGAAAGCGATACAAATTTTAGCTGCGATTGAAATGGGGACCCGCATCGGGAATCTCGCTTATGATGACCGCTATGTCATCAGGAGTCCTGAAGATGGCGCCAATTATGTGATGAATGATATGCGGTTTTTATCGCAGGAGCATTTTGTCTGCTTATATCTAAATACGAAAAATCAAGTCCTTCACAGGCAGACCGTATTCGTAGGAAGCTTGAATGCATCGATTGTCCATCCCCGGGAAGTATTCAAGGAAGCCTTCCGACGTTCGGCAGCGTCCATTATTTGTGCGCATAATCATCCATCGGGCGATCCATCCCCAAGCAGGGAGGATATCGAAGTGACAAAGAGGCTCGTGGAATGCGGAAAAATGATCGGCATCGATATTCTTGACCATTTAATTATCGGTGACAAGAAATATATCAGTTTAAAGGAAAAAGGTTATTTATGACACTATGATTTTGCAGCGCCATGCGATATAATAAAGTTTATGATTTTTCCTGAAAAGGATATTTTTTTGTGTACTTATACTACTTAACAAAACTTTCAAAAAAACAAACTCACTATACCTATGTAATTCGTATCAGAAAGGGAGATACTTGAATGTTTGGACTTGGAACAAGAGATCTTGGAATTGATTTGGGAACGGCTAACACGCTGGTTTATGTAAAAGGAAAAGGGATTGTCGTACGCGAGCCGTCTGTTGTCGCAATGCAAACGGATACGAAAAGCATCGTGGCAGTCGGGAATGATGCTAAAAACATGATCGGCCGTACCCCGGGGAATGTCATCGCCCTCCGACCAATGAAGGATGGGGTCATCGCTGATTATGAAACAACTGCAACGATGATGAAGTATTACATTAGGCAAGCCACAAAAAATAAAAGCATTTTTTCCAGCAAGCCATATGTCATGGTATGTGTACCATCAGGGATAACGGCTGTCGAAGAACGCGCTGTCATTGATGCAACACGTCAAGCCGGTGCGCGCGATGCCTACACGATCGAGGAGCCGTTTGCTGCAGCGATCGGTGCCAATCTGCCTGTGTGGGAGCCGACGGGAAGCATGGTTGTCGATATCGGCGGAGGGACGACGGAAGTTGCCATCATTTCATTGGGCGGTATCGTCACAAGTCAATCCATTCGTATCGCTGGTGATGAAATGGACGATGCAATCATCAGCTACATCCGGAAGAATTACAATTTGATGATTGGGGACCGTACAGCCGAATCTATCAAAATGGAAGTCGGATCTGCCGGTGATGCTGAAGATATCGATACGATGGAAATCCGCGGACGCGATTTGTTGACCGGACTTCCAAAAACGATCGAAATCACGGCTGTTGAAATTGCCAACGCTTTGCACGATACGGTTTATTCCATCGTTGATGCGGTTAAGAGCACGCTGGAAAAGACGCCTCCTGAATTGGCCGCAGATATTATGGACCGTGGAATTGTATTGACGGGTGGAGGTGCCTTGCTGCGCAATTTGGACAAGGTCATCGGGGATGAAACGAAAATGCCTGTTCTGATTGCAGAGGACCCATTGGATTGTGTTGCAATCGGTACCGGAAAAGCTCTAGACCATATTCACTTATTTAAAAACAAAGCAAAAGAGTCACGCTAAAAAATGATAGAGGTGTAAATCATGCCACAATTCTTTCTAAACAAGCGCTTGATATTATTACTTGTCGGCATCATTGTATTGGTGGCATTGATCGGGTTTTCCCTGCGAGATCGTAAAAATGTTTCTGTACCGGAAAAGTTTATCGGAGATATTGTCGGCTTTGGTCAGAATATTGTATCGAAGCCCGCTAATTCAGTGGCGGGCTTTTTCCAAAATATTGAGGATCTACAAAATACATATACCGAAAATAAAAAATTAAAATCTCGTTTGGATGAGCTTTCAATGCTTGAAGGTAAAGTGAACGACTTGGAAAAGGACAATAAACGACTGAAATCGGTTTTGGATATCAAGGATGATCTGAGCGAATTCAAGCCTTTGCAAGCCACTACGATTGCACGGAATCCATTGCAGTGGGATGAGCTGATTGTCATCGATAAAGGTTCCGTCAATGGCGTAAAACCAGATATGGCTGTCATCACGTCAAAAGGATTCATCGGAAAGGTGAAAAATGCCAAGGCTTTTACATCAACTGTACAATTGCTGAGTGCGCGTGATCCGAAGAATCGCATTTCTGTGACGGTTCAAAATGAGAAATCAAAAGATGGGGTTTTTGGGTTAATAGAAGGATATGACTCCGAGAAAAAAATGCTTCTTCTCAAACGGCTCCCATATGATGTGGAGGTTAAAAAAGGCCAAAACGTCGTCACTTCAGGGATGGGGGGAGTATTTCCGAAAGGCCTTCCAGTGGGCAAAATCGAGAAGCTTGTACCTGATCAATATGGACTGACACAAATGGCTTATGTGAAGCCATCAGCAGATTTATATGATATCGATCACGTCATGGTCGTGGAACGTGAGATGAAGACGATCAATGCCTTTGATTTGACCAACGACAAAGACAAGGGAGGGAATTGATCATGAAAAGGTTGATTCTCCCCTTCATTCTTATGTTGTGTTTTTATGGAGAAGGAGTGTTCTCGCTCTACTTTTCGACCGGAGCTTTCCATGGGGAACGAATACTCGTTCCTCACTTTTTGTTGTCGATCCTCGTATTGATGGCAATCTATTATATACGGAAGGATACATTATGGTATGCGCTCATATTAGGATTGCTTTACGATGTATTCTTCACAGGGATCATAGGCATTTATTTGTTTTTCTTTCCTTTTTCGGTCTACTTGACCACGAAAATCATGAAAATCTTACAGTCTAACATTTTCATCGCCATTGTTGTCGTATTATTCAATATTTCTCTTGTAGAATTTCTCATCTACCAATTTTATTCGTTAATCAATCATACTGATATGGCGATGTCTGCTTTTGTCGATATGCGCCTTTGGCCGACGCTGATCTTGAACGCTGCTTTTGTAGTGATTGTTGTATTTCCGCTTAAAAGGTGGTTATCGAATCGAAAAAAAGAAATTTTGGATGATTAATTATTTCGGATAAAAGAGGAAAATAAAGGGGATTTGTCGAATTATAAACCCACTGAGGTGAAAAGAGCGCCATGAAAAAAAGGCAAAATGTCATGATAAAAGGAACGAAAGACGGTTTAGTCCTACAATTAAACGATCAATGCTCATATGATGAGGTGAAAAAGGAGCTTGAGGATAAGCTCACTGCTCATTATCGGGAGCAGGAAGACACACCGCTCATTGTCGTAAAAATTCAAGCCGGAAATCGCTATTTATCTGCCCAGCAAGTGGAAGAGCTAAAAGAGCTCGTTCGACAAAAGCGGAACTTGGTCGTTGAAGAAGTATATAGCAATGTAATGACAAAAGAAACTGCAAAAAAACTAGTTGAAGAATCAGACGTATATTCTGTCGCAAGCATTGTACGATCAGGTCAAGTCCTGGAAGTGCCTGGGGATCTTTTATTGGTCGGGGATGTAAACCCCGGTGGAAGAGTGAAGGCTGCAGGCAATATTTTTATTATGGGAGTATTGAAAGGCATTGCGCATGCAGGCTGCGAAGGAAATAAAGAAGCAGTCATCGCCGCTTCCGTAATGACGCCGACCCAATTGCGCATTGCGGACTGCTTGAACAGGGCCCCTGATTCCTATGACCCTACCGGAAATGAGATGGAATGTGCTTACATAGATGAGACAGACCAGATTGTAATCGATAGAGTGCAAGTATTGAAGCATCTTAGACCGAATATTACTAGATTTAAAGGGGGACGCTAATTGTGGGTGAAGCAATCGTTATTACATCAGGTAAGGGCGGTGTTGGCAAGACAACCACTTCAGCCAATTTGGGTACTGCTTTAGCTTTACAAGGAAAAAAAGTCTGCTTAGTGGATACTGACATCGGCCTGCGTAATCTCGATGTCGTGATGGGGCTTGAAAACCGCATCATCTATGATTTGGTCGACGTCGTTGAAGGAAGGTGCAAAGTCCATCAAGCGCTGGTGAAAGATAAACGCTTTGATGATCTGCTTTATTTGCTTCCTGCCGCACAAACAAGCGATAAAACCGCCGTTAATCCCGATCAAATGAAAATACTGATCAATGAATTAAAGCAGGAATATGATTATATTTTAATTGATTGTCCTGCTGGCATTGAACAAGGATACAAAAATGCAGTGGCAGGAGCTGATAAGGCCATCGTTGTCACCACGCCGGAAATCTCTGCTGTCCGCGACGCCGATCGCATAATCGGCCTGCTTGAAAAAGAAGAGGTAGAACCGCCGAGGCTGGTCATCAACAGGATCCGGACACATATGATGAAGAATGGTGAAATGCTTGATGTGGATGAAATCACGACACATTTGTCCATCGATCTTCTTGGCATTGTCGCCGATGATGAAAATGTCATTAAATCTTCCAATCAAGGTGAACCGATAGCACTTAATCCCAACAGCAAAGCAGCCATTGCTTATCGGAACATTGCCAGAAGGATCCTAGGGGAATCCGTTCCGCTGCAATCGCTCGAAACTGAAAAACCCGGCGTATTTGCGAGTATCAAAAAATTCTTTGGTGTGAAGGTTTAAAACGACTCAGGTTTTTAAGTTACTCATATGAAAAAGAAATCGAGAATAACCTATCTCGATTTCTTTTTTTTTGCTATTTTCGTAAAATTTGCTGTTGTCCATCAAATAATGTGTAAGGTTGCTTTCCACGAAGGATGCTTGCTTTCATCACACGAAGTGAAGTCGTTCGATGTTGGCACACGACGTGCCGAACTTACTCAAACATCCCCCTTGCATCTCCTCGCTTCACTGCGGGGTCTCACTGCCCGCTAATCCATCCGAAGTCTCGCACCTTCCGTTCTTGATTGAAAAAAATCGTTTAAATCAGTTTCTTTTGAGAAAACAGCCATATATTTTAAATAAACCTGTGGCTTTCCGACGACAAGTCGGGAGCATCCACGTTTACTGCATCCGTTTTTCTAGTCCAGCTCCGGCGGCTAGAGGCTGTGAGATTTCCCTCAGCACACTTACGATAAGTCAACATCGAATCGCTTTCGCTCTTCGTGTTTCCTATATCTCGCGGTGCTCCGGTCCAATCTCCACGCCTCTGCCCAAGCCGCCTCCGCTTTTCTATTTGTCCAGCTCCGGCACCCTATCGCCTAGAAAACTTCCCTTCCCTCGCCTACGATAAGTCAACATCAAAAGGCTGCCGCCTTTTGTGTTTCCTTTATCTCACTCGGGTCAGTCCAGTTTTTACGGCGATGAACAGGGTGCCTCCGCTTTTCTTGTCATATCTCCCCCGGACAAGTCATAGATTAGTACAAATATTCAAAGGAGATTGGGTGATGGTATGAGTAGGCGAGCGGATGAGATTCGCAAGCGGATTGCTAAGAGGAAGAATTTGAGGAATGTGAATGGGACATCTTCCAACAATTTTTATATTCCTACGGATGAGGAACGTTATGGCGGGGAAAAGTTTTCATCATTTGAATCCGGCCCATCCGATCAACATCATCCATTATGGAGTAAGGAAGTTTTTTTCTTCAAGATTCTATTTTCTGCAGTGATGGTGTTGGGGATTGCGATTATTTATAAGAATTCCTCCCCGATATTTGATGATACGAAGGGCTTTGTTCAAAAAACAATGAAGACCGAGTTCCAATTTGCGGCCATTTCAAATTGGTATGAGGAACAATTCGGGAAGCCGCTCGCACTGTTTCCTCAGCCTGCGGATGAAAATGTGAAAAAGGCTTCTTCCAATAAAACGCAGTATGCAATTCCAGCTGGAAAAGTGGTAGAAGGATTCACCTCCAATGGAAAGGGCATCATGCTGGAAACGGAAAAAGGGGCAGCCGTCCAAGCGATGAGTAAAGGTGTTGTCATTTTTGCCGGTAAAAAGGATGATCTGGGAAATACCGTCATCATCCAGCACCCAGACAAAAAAACGGAATCCTGGTATGGGCATTTGGAAAATATAACAGTCACACAATATGAAAATGTAACAGAGGGGATGAAGGTGGGTACCGCTGCAGACCGATCGGAGGGAGACTCTGGAGAGTTTTATTTAGCCATAAAACAGGGAGACCAATTCGTGGACCCTAATCAGGTGATTTCATTTGAATAATATGATGAGCCTATTCAAAAAAATACGGATCCATCCTTTGTTTTGGGTCATTGCCGCCATTGCGGTGATGACTGCTCATTTTATGGAGCTCTTCATTCTCGTATTGATCATCATGGTACACGAAATGGGACATGGGGTGATGGCTCATTTTTTTTCATGGCGGATCAAGAAGATTGTCCTCCTGCCCTTTGGCGGCGTGGCGGAAATGGATGAACATGGGAATCGTCCTTTAAAAGAAGAGTGGCTTGTCATCCTGGCAGGACCCATCCAGCATATTTGGATGGCCCTTTTGATGTATTTTTTGAATAATGAGGGAGCCGTTTCAGAAAGTTCCTTTGCTTTATTTATGAATTTCAATATGATGGTGCTGCTTTTCAATCTTATGCCGATTTGGCCGCTGGATGGTGGCAAGCTATTACTCCTTTTCTTTTCAACTTTTCAGCCTTTTTCGGCAGCTTTTAACCGGGTATTGATCATCTCATTGATCATCATGATCCTTCTGCATGGATCAGTCATGTTCATTTTCCCATTTCAACTGAACTTGTGGATTGTCATGACGTATTTATACTTTTCCCTCTGGAAAGAATGGAAGCATAAACGCTTTGTCTTCATGCGCTTCCTGCTTGAACGATATTATGGGAAGAAAACCGCTTTTCGGAAGCTGAAGCCTCTCATTGTAGATGGGGAAGAGTTTCTATCCCATGTTCTGGAGAGATTCCAAAGAGGGGCAAAGCATCCGATCATTGTTCACAAAGACGGGGTGGAGATCGGAAAGCTCGATGAAAATGAGGTCCTCCATGCCTATTTTGCCGAAAAAAAGGTCTCCATAAAAATAAAGGATCTTATGTACATTGATTGACGTTGGGAAGAATTCTATATAAAGTGGGGATAAGGGTGCTTTCTTAAGAAAACACCCTTATGCTGTTTTAAAGAGAGGCTTCAAAAATTGAATAAAATAATCATTGACTACAAAACACGTGAAAAAAGATACGCATTGATTGAAAATGATCTCGTGACAAAGCTGAATATACAACAGCCTCAAGAAGAAACAATGGTGGGAAATATATATATTGGGATCGTAGAGAAGGTAGTGAATGGACTGCACGCTGCCTTCATTGATATTGGCGAAGGAAAAAAGGGATATCTTCACCGCGATCAAATTCCTGCATTTATTCACGCTGGCACTCCAAACAAAGAAATGATGCCTTTATCAAAATTTATACATCAAGGTGAAAAAATCTTGGTGCAGGTAAAAAAGGATGAAACGGATGCAAAGGGGCCGCTGCTTTCTGCGTTATTGGAATTCCCTGCACCAAAACTTGTCTATATCCCAAGGGGGAAATACATAGCTGTCTCCAAAAAAGGGAGTGATGAGCTTCGTCAAAAATGGCGGAATTTCGGCTTCCGTATCCAGCGGGAAGAGGAAGGCTTCCTATTTAGAACCGAATCTTTTACATCTTCTGAAGAAGTGCTTGAAACAGAGATTTACCGTCTAAGGGAGGAGTATGAACAATTGATGCGATCCTCCATGCACAATGCTGCGCCTTCTCTTTTACAAAAGCCTGATACATTCATCGAGGAAGTTGAACGGGACATGAACCGCTTGAAGGCTGGAGATGTCATCACCGATGATTCCTATGTGCTGAAAAGGTTGAGAAGCAGCACACAATCAGGGAATTGGCGATTTGAACAGTATTATGGAAAACAAAATATATTCGACCACTATGACATCGAAAAGGAATTTACTGCAGCATTGAAAAAAGTGATATGGCTCGAAAATGGGGCGTATCTCGTCATAGAACGCACAGAAGCAATGACGGTCATCGATGTGAATACAGGAAAATTCACGGGGAAATCCAATTTGAAGGACACCGTTTACGAAACGAATAAGCTGGCAGCATTGGAGGCTGCCCGCCAGATAATCTTAAGGGATTACAGCGGCATCATTTTGATAGATTTCATCGATATGAATTCGGAAACAGAGCGTCAAAACATCACCGATGAAATGAATCGAGCCATGAAGAAGGATCCCAAATATTTCAGGATCATGGGCTTTACTTCTCTTGGCATCCTGCAGCTTACGAGGAAAAAAACAAAAAAATCGATTCCTGATTATTTAACGGATGATTGCCCGGCGTGTTTAGGCACGGGAATGGTCAAAAGTGCTGAAACCATTGCTTTTCAATTGGAAAGGCTGTTGTGGGAGAGACCCTTCGATGTGCATGAAGCCGTGTTGATCGAAACGACTTCAAAGGTGAAAAAGGTATTCAGCGGAGAAAATGACAGCCATCTGAAGCGTCTGCAGGATCAATTGAATGTGAAGCTGTATTTTCAGTTGGTGAAAGGCCCAGTGCACTTCTTTGAACTGAAACAGTTTGGAACTGAAGAAGAAATCAAAAAGAAAACTGGGAGCATTTTATAATAATTGTTAAACAACTTAAATCATTATTGACATAAAGAACGCGGTTATGATAGGATTTTAATGTTATTGTTTGTAGCACCCGTGCTACAACCGCACATTGCAGGTCTTTAAGTTTTTGCCTCGTGCAGAACGCCTGTCATTGGCGAGTCTTAGTTTATAAGGAGGTGCAAGTATGTACGCAATCATTGAAACTGGCGGAAAACAAATCAAAGTAGCAGCTGGACAAGAAGTTTATATCGAAAAGCTTGATGTAGCTGAAGGTGAAGTTGTCACTTTTGATAAAGTTCTTTTCGTAGGCGGAGACTCCGTGAAAGTAGGCAGCCCATTAGTTGCTGGCGCTACTGTAACTGGTAAAGTTGAAAAACACGGCCGTCAAAAGAAAATCACTGTTTTCAAGTACAAAGCGAAGAAAAACCAACGCAAAAAGCAAGGTCATCGTCAACCATACACAAAAGTTGTGATCGACGCAATCAACGCGTAAGGCTGATTATATGATTCGGGTTAATATTAACCGTGCTTCCACTGGAAGGATCCATTCCTTTACAATGGAAGGACATGCTGATTTCGCGGGACATGGTCAAGATATTGTATGTGCAGGCGCATCTGCCGTATCCTTTGGGGCAATCAATGCGGTGCTGTCGCTGACAAGCGCGGAACCAGCCATTGAACAATCATCCGATGGGGGCTTCCTGAGCTGCACCATTCCAGATGATTTGCCGGATGAAGTGGACAATCAAGTCCAGCTTTTGATGAAGGGCATGGTGGTCTCCTTACAAACAATCGAACGTGATTATGGAAAATACATTAAAATAACCTTCAACTAAATAGGAGGTGGAACAAATGCTAAGATTAGACCTTCAATTTTTCGCATCCAAAAAGGGTGTAGGTTCAACTAAGAACGGTCGTGACTCAATCGCTAAGCGCTTAGGTGCTAAACGTGCTGATGGTCAATTTGTTACTGGTGGATCTATTCTTTACCGTCAACGCGGTACGAAAATCTACCCTGGTGCAAACGTAGGCCGTGGTGGAGACGATACTCTATTCGCAAAAGTAGATGGAGTGGTTCGTTTCGAACGCTTGGGTCGTGACAAGAAACAAGTCAGCGTTTACCCTGAAGTGAAAGAAGCTTAATGTTTGATGAAAACTCTAACCGCAATGCCGGTTAGAGTTTTCTTGTTATATCGGTGATATTCTTCCACGCCTCTGGTCAAGCCGGCTGTGCTTTTCTTTATCAATTTTTCAAGAGGTAAGGACGACTTCATTCTTTTTTGGTATACTTACATGAAGAAACCATGTTTAATTTTGCTTATTAGGAGTGCGGGGATGAATACTAACTGGACGGTTGTCGAGGTGCTTCGGCATGCGCGCCACGACTGGATGAACAAATTGCAATTAATCAAAGGGAATTTGGCTTTGAACAGACCGGAACGAGCTCAGCAAATCATTGAAGAAATTGTTCTGGAAGCACAGCAGGAGTCCAGATTATCAAATTTAAAGCTTACTAAATTTGCTACATTGTTATTGACCTTTAATTGGGAAAATCACTTTTTCTCAATTGATTATGATATTATAGATCAATCGTTTTTGAATGAGCTTGATGATGATGCCCTCTATGATTGGTTCATCACTTTCTTCCGTTTATTGGATGAGGCGGTAGTCCCCTATCAGGACCATCAATTATCGATCACGATCAAGGATAGTCATGAATCCGCTAAATTCTTTTTGGACTTTGGTGGAATACTGAAAAATGATCAATTAGTATTGGAATGGCTTGAGTCACAAAATCGAATTATCATGGAACATTGGGATAAAGAGCAATTTGCATTCCATATCCATTTTTAAAGGGAGATACATACAGCATGATTGAAGGAAAAGGAGGTGCCTTTCATGTTTGTCGATCAGGTCAAAGTGTATGTGAAAGGTGGTGACGGAGGTAACGGTATGGTTGCCTTCCGTCGAGAAAAATATGTTCCAAAAGGTGGCCCAGCCGGCGGAGACGGCGGAAAAGGGGCAGACGTTGTATTCGAAGTGGACGAGGGCTTAAGGACCCTAATGGATTTTCGATACCAGCGTCATTTTAAAGCATCACGGGGGGAGCATGGCATGTCTAAAAATCAGCATGGGAAAAATGCTGAGGACATGATCATCAAGGTCCCGCCTGGCACAGTTGTAAAAGATGATGATACCGATGAAATCATTGCCGATTTGACAGAGCATGGCCAAAGGGCAGTGATTGCCAAAGGCGGAAGGGGCGGCAGAGGAAATTCTCGCTTCGCAACTCCGGCTAACCCTGCACCCGAGCTATCGGAAAAAGGTGAGCCAGGAAAAGAACGGTATATCGTCCTCGAATTGAAATTATTGGCGGATGTCGGTCTTGTTGGATTCCCTAGCGTCGGTAAATCAACGCTGCTTTCCGTTGTTTCTTCAGCCAAACCCAAAATTGCAGAATATCATTTCACAACGATTGCGCCGAATTTGGGAATGGTCGAAACGGATGATGGACGCACGTTTGTCATGGCAGATTTGCCTGGACTGATCGAGGGTGCACATGAAGGAGTGGGTCTTGGACATCAGTTCCTCCGGCACATCGAGCGTACACGGGTAATCGTCCATGTGATAGACATGGCGGCAACGGAAGGTAGGGATCCTTTCGAGGATTATACAACGATCAATCAGGAATTGAAGGAATATAATCTGCGTTTGACAGAAAGACCGCAAATTATCGTTGCTAATAAAATGGAAATGCCGGGTGCGGAAGAAAATCTTCAAGTTTTCAAGGAAAAGGTAGGAGATGCACATCCGATATTCCCTATTTCGGCTTTGACGAAACAAGGATTGAGAAACCTTCTTTTCGCTATCGCGGATAAAGTGGAGGAAACACCTGAGTTTCCGCTTGAGCAAGTGGAAGAAGAGACAAGCATCAACCGCGTCATTTATAAGCATGAAAAACAGGAAGAAAACTTCTCTATTTCCCGTGAGTCCGACGGTTCATTCGTGGTGGAAGGCTACACGGTTGAACGATTGTTCAAGATGACGGACTTTTCCCGTGAAGAATCTGTGCGCCGCTTTGCCCGCCAGCTGAGAGGGATGGGTATCGACGAAGCACTAAGACAGCGCGGTGCAAAAGACGGTGATATTGTGAAATTATTAGAATTTGAATTTGAATTCGTTGATTAATTGCTTCTTGAGGCATAGGAGGAATATTCATTGAGCAAAAATGAATTTGATCAAAAATTTCATCTTGTTCGAGACGATGTCTTGCCGGAAGCGATGAAGAAAACCCTAGAGGCAAAAAAACTATTGGAAAGGGGAAAGGTCGATTCGGTTTGGGAAGCCGTCCGTAAGGTGGATCTGAGCCGAAGCGCCTTCTATAAATATCGGGATACGGTATTTCCCTTTCATACGGTTGTAAAAGAAAAAATCATTACGTTGTTCTTTCATTTGGAAGATCGATCTGGCACGTTATCGCATCTTCTGGCGATTGTGGCCCAACATAGATGCAATATTTTGACGATCCATCAAACCATCCCCCTCCAGGGAAGGGCAAATGTGACCCTGTCATTGAACGTAACGGATATGGACATCAACCTTGATGAATTGGTGGCCAGGTTAAAAAGGCTGGAATTTGTCGATACAGTGGAAGTACTGGGCTCCGGTGCTTAAAAGAAAAGCGGAGCCGGCTTGGTCAGAGGCGAAGGGACTGGACCGATTTGTGTGAGATAAAGGAAACACGATGAGCCAAGCGAATCGATGTTGACTTATCGTAGACACAAAGTGGGAAGTCTCACAGCCTCTAGCCGGCGGAGCTAGACAAAGAATAGCAGCCGGCTTGGTCAGAGGCGAAGGGACTGAAGAGATTTAAGGTACAAAGGCTAAAATCGCCACGTCCTCGAAAAATGCTTGTCAGTTTTCTTCGTGCGATGTCTTGCTGTCGAAGCTTTACTTGTCCTGTGGCAACGCCTTTGCTTGTACATCCTGTACTTCGGAGATAAAGGAAACACGATGAGCCAAGCGAATCGATGTTGACTTATCGTAGACACAAAGCGGGAAGTCTCACAGCCTCTAGCAGGTGGAGCTAGACAAAGAAAAGCGGAGCCGGCTTGATCAATAGCGTACACCTTTTAATGGCTGCTGCATCACACAGATAATTTAAAACAAAGGCTATGTCCGCATTGGGCAGCGCCTTTGTTTTTATATAGGGAGGAGACAATAAAGTGAAAGTAGGTTTTTTGGGTCCCATTGCAACATTCACCGATTTAGCGGTTCAGCATGCATTCCCTGATGAAGACCGTATTTCTTTTAGAACGATCCCGGATTGTATTGAGGCTGTACATAATCAGGAAGTGGATGTGGCTGTGGTGCCACTGGAAAATACATTGGAGGGATCGGTTCATCTGACAGTCGATTACCTTTTTCATGAAGTCGATTTAAAGATCATTTCTGAAATAACCGTTCCAATACAACAGCATTTGATGGTTCATCCGAATAATGAATCAAAAATGAATGAGCTGGAAAAAATCCTTTCCCATTCCCATGCCATTGCCCAGTGCCATCAATACTTGCATCAACACTATCGGGGAGTATCAACAGAATACACCACCTCGACTGCAGCTGCCGCCAAATTTTTAAAAGAGCATCCAGAAATGAAGTTTGCAGCCATTGCAAATGAACTTGCTGCAGAAATTTATGGATTGACGATCATGAAACGGAATATCCATGATTTAAAATTGAATCATACCAGGTTCATTGTCCTTTCTCGTGAAGAACGCTCCATCTCGCTCCCTTTGAGGAAGCAGGAGGATAAGACCACCGTCATGGTGACGCTCCCTTCTGATCAATCTGGGGCCCTGCATCAAGTTTTATCTGCCTTGGCCTGGAGGAAAATCAATCTAAGCAAGATTGAATCGCGTCCATTAAAAACAGGGTTGGGGAATTATTTTTTCATTTTGGATATCAATCAAGCCATTGATGAAATCCTCTTGCCTGGCGCCTTTGAAGAAATGAAAGCACTGGGTTGTGATGTAAAAGTCATTGGAAGCTATCCTACGCATTTATTGGACTGAATAAAGCTATCTCAGTTTGCAGAAAAAGGTATCGAGAGGTCATTTCTCTCGATACCTTTTTACATTAATTTAGGATGTTTTCTTTAGGCTGTACAAGGTTGATTTCCGGGGAAGAAAGCTCGCTTTCCGATGGGCCTCACACGAAGGGAGGTCCTTCGATGTTGGCACACGACGTGCCGAACTTAATCGAACATCCACCTTATATCTCCTCGGCTTTGCCTGCGGGTTCTCACCTGTCCCGCTGATCCCGCCGGAGTCCCGCCACCTTCCGCTCCAAATCAACAAAAAAACTGTAACCAAATTCGGAATTTCTTGAATTTGGTTACAGTCGCAACTGCCATCGCAGTGCCTCATTTTCATAAACCACTTCTTAATTCAGTTCATCCACTAAATATCCATTTTCCCTCAAGGCGTTTTCCGCTTCGTTGACAGCTTCTTCAGTTGTTCCGGCAATCGTATGCAGGTGGATGCCGTCGGTAAGCTGCGACAAATAACCTGCATTGGTCGCATGGATTTTTTTCATGAATTGTTCAACTTCTTTTCGATTAGAAACCATGATGGAGGCAGTCAAGTCGCCGTATACCGGATGTTCGATCTTTACATCCTTCACCATAACACCATGATCGACAAGCAGCTTCAGCTCATCTTCCGTTTTTTCTGGCGGGTGGGAGCATGCCACTGTTTTTTCAAATCCGCTCTGATATCCCGGTTGCGGCATATATAAATATCCTTGACTTGTGGCGAGGATGGGTTCATTTCTTGCTTTTAGCAGGGTCATGTCGCTGACGATCACTTGGCGGCTCACATTGCATTTCTGGGCCAAGTCCGTTCCGGTAATCGGCATTTGGTTTTCTTTCAGTAATTCGAGGATATAAGTGCGTCTTTCTTCCCCTAGCATCTTTTTTTGCTTCATTTTCTTCCCTCCGGCCGAGATAGTATGATTCGAATTATACCATATTATTGCGAAAGTGTTTGTGTACTATACTTTTGCGCAATCGATGATAATGCTCCTGCCAAATCTAATACATCTTCCGCCTTTGTATGCCTGCCCATTGAAATCCGGATAAAGCACTTGGCTTCTTCGCTGCCGATTTTCATCGCATTCATCACTTTTGAAGGCGTCTTTATGCCGCATGCACTGCCTGTTGATATGGCAAATCCCATGGAATTGGCTTCGAGCATGGCGAGCTGCCCTTCCACCCCTCGAATCGAAAGTCCGACAATATGGGGAACTTGGCTGCCTTTCTCTTCATTATGATAAAAAGTGAATCTTTCATCCTTTTGCAAAGCATCGAACAAGATGGACCGAAGCTTCCATGCCTTTTCAATCTTCAAATCACGATCTTCATATACCGTTTCAACCGCGCTTATAAATGCGGCGATTCCCGGCAGATTCACCGTACCTCCCCTCATCCCCTTTTCATGGGCGAGATGGGGAAAGACCGGTTCCCAATAACGGACTGGATTAACATACAAAGCACCTACCCCCTTTGGCCCGTAAATTTTATGTGAAGAGATGGATAGACTGTCTACGTAAGGTGAAATCTCCTTCAATTCCAATTTACCGAAGGATTGTACGCAATCACAGTGAAATAGAATGTCCAGCCGTTTAAGAAGGGCAGAAATCTTAGGGATGGGCTGTATGGTGCCGATTTCAGAATTCACATGCTGAATCGAAACCAGCGCAGTATCTTTTCGCACTAGTCCAGATAGTTCTTCCAGGTCAACCATACCATCCTTCGTCATGGAAACATAGCTGATTTCATACCCTTTTGCTGCTAAATAATCCATGGCAGAATGAATGGATGAATGCTCACCGTGGGAAGTGATGAGATGCTTTTTCTCCCCTTGGCCGATTACTAATGAAATAATAGCGAGAAGATTGCTTTCAGTTCCTCCGGATGTAAAATAAATGCCTTCTGGTGACACTCCTAAATAATCGGCAAGCTTGGATCTGCATTGCTCGAGGAGAAAATGTGAACGGCTTCCGCTATCATGGAGACTTTCTGTATTGGCAAATGCATGTTCGGATGCAGCGCAAAATGCTTCCTGTGCTTTTGGATCAAGGGGAGTGGATGCTGCATAATCAAAGTATTTCAAGGGATTCAACCTCCTTCTATAATTCTCCCAGAAAAAAACTCTTGTCATAAGTCTAATAATATGTAAATATATGTGTCAAGACACCTGTAAAAAAAGGAGTAAAATTATGAAGCAAGCCGACATCATTATTGTGGGCAGCGGAATAGCTGCCATGCAGCTAGCTAGAACCCTTCATTCGGACTATCATGTGATAATTATCACAAAGTCTGTTAAGCAAAATAGCAATTCTTATATGGCACAAGGGGGAATCGCCGCAGCGGTTTCAAAAGAGGATCATTTTATTTTGCATTATGAAGATACATTGAAAGCGGGTAGGCGCCACCAAAATCTGGATGAGGTTTTGAGACTTGTCAAAGAAGCGCCGGATATCATCCAAACGCTGAAGGAGGCCGGAATAAATTTTGATCATAATTCCAGGGGGGATGTATCCTTGGGAATGGAGGGGGCACATTCCAGGAAGCGCATCGTCCATTGCGGCGGGGATGCAACAGGAAAAAATATAATGGACGGCCTTTTTTCTAATCTCCCTGAAAATATACAAATCATTGAAAATGAAATGGCGATTGAACTTCTAATCAATGAAGATGGGGTTTGTTATGGGATCAAATCGAAAAACACCAAAACTCAAGCGGTGTCAGCTTTTCAAGCTCAGCATACCATTCTGGCTTCTGGTGGAATCGGGGGCCTCTATTCATTTTCCTCCAACCATTCAACTGTCAAAGGTGATGGGCTTGCCTTGGCATACCTAGCTGGAGCAAAGCTGAGAAATCTTGAATTTGTTCAGTTTCATCCTACTCTTCTGTATGTCAATGGGAAAACAAAGGGATTGATATCTGAAGCTGTACGGGGTGAAGGGGCCGTCTTGAGGACGTCCGATGGATCCTTGTTGATGGAAGGTGTCCATCCGCTTAAGGACTTGGCCCCAAGGCATATCGTTGCCCAGAAAATATACGAGTCAAGGCAAAATGGAAAAGAAGTGTATCTGGATATTCGGATGATTGCCAATTTTGCCGTCAGGTTTCCTACCATTACCGCCATTTGTGAAAAAGAAAAAATATCGATCATTGATGGTAAGATTCCAGTTGCACCTGGCTGCCACTTTATGATGGGGGGGATCGCGGCCGATTCATTTGGCAGGACATCTGTCCCTAACCTGTATGCAATCGGGGAGACTGCAGAGACAGGGGTGCACGGGGCAAATCGACTGGCGAGTAATTCGTTATTGGAAGGGCTGGTCTTCGGAAAAAGGTTGGGGATGTTTTTAAATGGCATTCCAAGACAAAGGCATTCCAATAAACAGAACGTTAAATTGCCTTTTGTGCCAAAGCCGCTTCCGACGATTGAACAGGTCCAACAAAGGATGATGGAGGGGGCAGGTATTTGGCGGAGTGAAAAAGGCCTTAAGGAGTTATCGTCTTGGATCCATTCATTCGGAATCGACTTGGATCGAACAGGAAACATTGAACAGTTGGATACAGGAGAAATCGAAATAATTTATATGCTGATTGCAGCCAAATTAATCGTACAATCAGCCTTGTTGAGGAAGGAAAGCCGTGGTGGACATTATCGCCTGGATTTTCCAAATGAAAGCAAGTACTGGGAAAATCAATTCATTGTTCATGAAAATCAAGGAGTATCGGTGAGGGGAGAAAAAAATGAATACAGTCAAATTAAGGAATATGCTTGAAGCTTTTTTCATTGAGGATATTGGTGACAGCGATGTTACAACAGATAACTTGTTTCAAGAGGATGACTTGGGGATATTGAAATTTTTGGCAAAGGATACCGGGGTGTTTTGTGGCCGGGAAGTGATACTTGAAGGGTTTCGGACCATTGATCAAGAAGTCGCTATTGAGTTTGTCTCCCACGATGGTGTCCGTGTTCAGCCTGGGGATGTCCTTGCGCTGGTCAAAGGACCTGTACGATCTCTATTGAAAGGTGAGAGGGTCATCTTGAACCTTATTCAGAGGATGAGTGCGATTGCTACCAAAACCCGACAAGCCGTTTCCCTGATTGAAGGGACAAGGACCAAAATCTGTGATACACGCAAAACCACTCCTGGACTGAGGATGCTTGAAAAGTATGCAGTCCGGTGCGGAGGCGGCTTTAACCATCGGATGGGACTGCACGATACTGTCATGCTCAAGGATAATCATATTGACTTCACTGGTTCAATTTCTGAAGCCGTCAAACTCATCAAATCCAAGATTGGCCATACGGTCAAAATTGAAGTTGAAATTGAAACGAAAGAACAATTGATGGAAGCGATTACAGCCGGCGTTGATATTATTATGTTTGATAACCGCACTCCTGAAGAGATACATGAATGGCTTTCCCTCGTTCCTCCTCATATTGCCACGGAAGCATCGGGGGGGATCAAATTCCCAAGATTGAGGGAGTATGCACTCACCGGGATCGATGTGATTTCATTAGGCTGTCTGACACATTCGATCGAAGCCTTTGACATCAGTGCCAAAGTGGAAATGAAGAACATCATGATGGAGGAAGTAAAATGAATATATTGGAAATGATACATGAAGAAAAAGGTCGATTACCCGAACGCTATCGCCAAATGTCCATAATGGAAATGGAAGCTAGAGTGAAGGAAATAAAAGATATGTTAGGGAGGGAACTTTTCATCCCAGGCCATCATTATCAAAAAGAAGAAGTCATCCAATTTGCAGATGCCAAAGGAGATTCACTGCAGCTTGCACAGCTTTCCCAGAAAAATAACGATGCCAAATATATTGTGTTTTGCGGTGTACATTTTATGGCTGAAACAGCAGACATTTTAACCAATGAAGATCAGCACGTATTATTACCCGATATGAGAGCGGGCTGCTCGATGGCGGACATGGCCGATATCCATCAGACGGAAAGGGCATGGATCTCCTTGCAGGAATTGTTTGGTGATACCATCCTTCCGCTCACGTATGTTAATTCAACGGCAGCCATTAAAGCATTCGTCGGAAGAAACGGAGGTGCAACCGTAACTTCATCGAATGCCCATAAGATGGTCGAGTGGGCGTTCTCCCAAAAAGAAAGAATCCTATTCCTGCCCGATCAGCATCTTGGCAGGAATACAGCTTATGATTTAGGGATTCCATTATCTAAAATGGCTGTATGGGATCCTCAAAAAAATCAACTGATTTTCGAAGGAGATATCCAGGAAGCAACGGTAATTTTATGGAAGGGGCATTGTTCCGTACACGAAAATTTCACTGTGAATAATATTCAGCATGTAAGGATGGAATATCCAGGAATGAACGTGATCGTGCATCCTGAATGCCGCAGGGAAGTGGTGGAACTATCAGACCTGAATGGATCTACGAAATTTATCATCGATACGATTGCAAAAGCAGAACCCGGATCATCGTGGGCGATCGGGACCGAAATGAATTTAGTAAAACGGTTGATCAATGCACATAAGGATAAACACATCATTTCCCTTAATCCAAATATGTGTCCTTGTTTGACCATGAATAGAATTGACTTGCCACATCTTCTTTGGTCCTTGGAGAGCATAGTGGAAGGGAATCCGGTAAATCGGATTCGAGTGGATGAAGATACATCAACAAACGCCATCCTTGCACTCAATAGAATGCTGGAGCGTGCCTGATAAAAAAGCTGTCCCGATATTGCCGGGGCGGCTTTTTCTATCGTAGGTGGGATGGCCAAACGTACGAAAATCGGAAAAAACCTCTCATTATTACTGGATTACTGGTTGTTTTCAAAGATTATTTCTTTTACCTTTTTGTCTATGTGAAAGCCTAATGAAGATATTATCGTTTCCGGCTGTTGATCTAAGAGAAATCGTAGACTTCGGCGGGAAAGCGGATTCAGGGGGATAGTTCGGAGTCGCTAGGCGAGGAACCTTTGTTCCTTCACACGGAAAGCGAGCATCCTTTCGCTCAATCAACATTGCGCAGCCTTTTGTAAATATAAACATACCTTTCAAGAATAGAACTGTTGTTTGAACCGATGATTTTTGCTGTCCGGATGCACTTTGGCATATTTCAATAAAAAAATTCATAAGTATTTGTGTAGATTATTAGCATTTTGCCTATCTTGACATAGACTATATAGACTTATGCCTGAGGAGGGAAAATGAGTGAAAATCCACATTGTACAAAAAGGGGATACTCTTTGGAAAATCGCTAAAAAATATGGCGTGAATTTCGAAGAGCTAAAGAAAATGAATGCCCAGCTTTCAAACCCCGATATGATAATGCCCGGTATGAAAATTAAAGTACCTACTTCTGGCGGAAACATCAACAAAGAAGTAGGCGGTGCAAAAGTTTCTTACGGATCGAATCCGAAAGAACATCCTTATACAAACCAGAAACCAATTCATAAGGAAGCACCAGTGGCACCAATGAAAGAAATGCCTAAAAAAGAAGCACCTGTCAAAGAAGTGCCAAAACCAATATATGCTCCTAAAATTCCTCAACCCGTTATCCCAGAAATCGATATAAATAATTACTATATGATGAACATGGCAAATATGCAGATGCAGTCCCAGCCACAAGCTCCGCCTGTTCCGCCAAAGCCAAAGGAAATACCGAAGGAAGAACCAAAAGCTGAAAAGCCGATAGAAGGAGGTCAACCAGAACCTATGTATTGTGTACCTGTAACACCGGTAATGCCAGGAAGCGGTTTCTGTCCGCCAGGTCCGGGGCATATGATGCCGCATCATATGATGCCGCAAGTACAAGGTGCTTATACGATGCCGATGCAGCAGCCAATGATGCAAGGCGTCAGTCCGGCCATGATGCACCACATGGGTTATGATGAAGAATCTTCATCATCTTCTTCCTATATGCCGATGATGCATCAGCAGCCAATGAGCTATCACCATGGAAATCCACAAGGTGTCAAGGGAATCCAGGATAACCCGAATTACGGCGGCATGCCGCAGGACCCTATGGGACAAATGCCTGCAATGAATTACCCGCCAATGGGCTATCCTTACCCAGGTAATTGTGTTCCAACATCCCAGGTTATGCCTGGATCAGGGTTTGGACCGATGGGTTCGCCAAGAATGGAGCATGGCGGTTATCCAATGCAGCAGGTTCAAGGTACAATGTCTCATGAATCGCCTGAGATGATGCAGCAGCCGATGATGCAGCCTGTACAGCAGCCAATGCAGCAGCCGATGCAGAGCTATCCTATGGAAGAAGACTGTGGCTGTGGCTGTGGAGGACCATCATATGGCCAAAGCTACCCAATGCCTTACCACCATCACATGCATATGGCGACTCCTTATGGATATGGAGGCGGACAGCCGGGATATGGTATGCCGATGCAGCAGCAATATGGCATGGGGCAGCCTGGAATGCAGGCTCCATACGGTATGGGCCAGCCAGGAATGGGGATGCCAGGGCAAGGAGTGGGATACGGAATGCCGGGCCAATTCCCAGGAATGCCTAGAATTGATGGAGATGAAAATGACTTCTAGATACTTTGATGAAGGAGACGGTTTCAATACACGTCTCCTTCAATTTTTAAATCAAGTTTTTAATCAAAGCCAGGCATATATTAAGCAATTGCGAATCGGTCTCTGGAAATACAAAATCGGCGGCAAAACCTGGCTTGTCAAACAATTCTCCTCAAGACAAAAACTTCAAAATCAAATTGCATTGACGAATCGGCTTCGTCAGTCGGGGTTTCATCAATCCTATCGTTTCCATGACATCCATTACAATCAAAACATACTCGTATTTGAACAAAAAATATTCGGCATCATTGAATTTATCAAAACAAGTAAAGAGGTATTCAGCTTTCAGGAAAAAAGCAAACGTGATGAGGCTTTGGAAGTCATCAACCGATTTCATATGACCACATCCACTTTTGTGCAGCATTATTTTTATTCCATTCCATTCTTCAATCAAATTGAGAAGTGGAAACAACGATTATTTGAATTCAAATCAAATCGATTTACACTAGAAAACCACCTCCCCCCTTATATCTTGTCGGCTTACATAGAATGGGGGGAATGGGCACTGGATAGAATGGAAAAAAATCAAGCATATTTTTTGCGAAAACCGTATTGCATCATTCATGGAGATGTTGCGTTTCATAACTTTTTGTTAAACCGACAAAAAACACTCTGTCTGATTGATTTCGATTTAATTTCTGTTGCTCCTCCCCTTGTGGATTACCTGCAGATCGCCAATCGTTTTTTGCCGTCCATTCACTGGTCTGTGAAAGATTTATTTGAACATAAGCTTATGGAAAAGTTTTCAAGAGACCCGCTTTTTCTCATTGCATTAATTTATCCGACAGATGTATTCAGGGAATGGAATCGGTTTGTCAAAAGCGATGAAGTGATGAAAAACACGATGTGGCCATTTCTATACGACCTGAGTATCCATCAATTTCCGTTAAGGATGGCAATGGTGAACAATATTCTACAGACGTTGGAGGTCAACAAAGGTAATTTGACGTAGATTAGGAAAATATTTGAGTCATTCGAATCGAATGAGCCCCTTTCCTTTCTGACAAGCTATAAAGGAGCGGAATTTGCTCAACTGAGGAAAAGGGGGTTTTTCTTTTGAATAAGAGATACTTGTTTTGGCCTCTTTCTGCCTTGTTGCTTTGCGGTGCAGCCGGCTGTGGAAGCAATGAGGCTGGGAACAATAAAGGAACCAACCTTTACGAACCAATGGGCTATTACTCAAACAGTGGCCACGGCGGGGATCGGAACGATCAAAATGATGGACCATTGACGGAGTTTATGGACCATTCTATGGGAGCAGAGGGCAGGGCTATACGGAATCACAAGCAAAAATATCTCCAGGTGAAGGATGAGGATGGAAATCCACAAAATCCAAACGTCCCACTCTCGGCTTACGATAGGAATTTCTTCCATCATGATAATAGGTTCAGTTATGGTGATGCTAACTATCATGGACATTTAGACGATAATACGAGACAGGCGAAGTCCTCTTATTATACGCGTTACGAAGGACAGCTTTCAGAAAGAATCGGACAGGTTACGGGAAATGTCCCGAATGTAAATGATGTCAGGTCCGTCACATATGGAAGCAATGTGTTGATTGCTGTCGACCTTGAAGATTACAGCAAGGAAAAACAAACGAAAGAAAAAATTAAAAAAGCAGTGAAGCCTTACTTAAAGGGCAGATCTGTTACAGTCGTAACCGATGAGGGGACTTTCAGCCGAATCCGGAATATCGATAATGACCTAAGAGATGGAGGCCCTATACAATCCATCGATTTGGATATGAAAGACCTCTTTAAAACATTAAAAAATAGGATGAACCAATAGATCGGGACTTCCGCTATATTCAGACTGTAGACAAATTGGAAAGTAAGAGTTTGTCTACAGTCTTTTTTATTTTCCATAGAACAGTTTTTTGGCCCCATCCGAAGGAATAAAATGCTAAAAAATGGCTACCCTAACAGTAAGAAAAGCTACTAAATTCGAGGTGAACATAATGAGTTTCATCATCCGCATTGCATTCATTGCTCTGTTTTTAACAGCCGTGTGCTTTTATGCGATTATAGGGAATAAAGATCATGGACTTGAAGCAAGGGCAGAAAATAGTGCCAAAGTGGATGCAAAAGAACCGCTTCACTTATCCGTAACATTGCAAAGAGTGTATCTGGATGGGGAAATGAGTGAAGAAGTTATAAGTGAGACCATTCTCTCCATGGAGGATTTCTGGTCAAAGTATGAAAAATGGCAGCTGGTGGATATGGAAGATGGAAAAGTCATCTTTCAAAGGAAAGTCAATGACATCTCACCATTATTGAAAGCCAATGGATACTTCGGCGTATCCAAGGATGGGACACTGGCGATATTTAACGGAAAACCTGATGGAATGGATATCATTCAATCCTTTTTTCAAATCAATTTCAAGAAGCTGGAAACGAAAAGGCAGCAGGAATTGCTGCATGGGATTCCGATAAGAAATAAGGATGACTACACAAAGGTTCTTGAAACTTTTAAACCATATAGCACCGCAAACTATTAACAAAAAGCTTGATCGAGGGGGATGAGCGGCGATCTGCCGTATCCATTTCCCGGTCGAGCTTTTTTGCATAGCGCTAGAACAAATGTTTTGGCTGTTTTCATTCCTTCAAGGTCAAAAAAATGATATGATAAAATGAGGTATTGACTGAAAAGGGAGAGAAATAGCTTGTACGAATACATTAAAGGTACGGTCGAAAGGGTTGGGCCGGAATATATTGTACTCGATAACAATGGAATCGGTTATCAAATATTCACCTCCAACCCCTTCTCATTTTCCAAGTTCCAAGAGGAAACGACCGTCATATATACATATCAGCATGTCCGGGAAGATATTATGGCATTATATGGATTTCATACATTGGAGGAAAAGAATCTATTTACACGGTTATTGAATGTTTCAGGCATCGGGCCAAAAGGGGCCTTGGCAATTCTTGCATCTGGTCAACCTGAACAGGTGATTGATGCCATCGAGAATGAAGATGAAGCATTTCTTGTGAAATTTCCGGGTGTGGGCAAAAAAACTGCCCGTCAAATGATCCTGGACCTGAAAGGGAAACTCCAAGACATTGTTCCTGATTATTTCCCTAACTTATTCACTTCAGAAAAGTTTGAAGAAAAAACTATGGCTTCCAAGCAGCTGGATGAGGCAATCCTTGCATTAAAGGCACTTGGCTATTCCGAAAAGGAAATCAAGAAGATTACACCTTCTTTGCAGAAGGAAGAACTCACAACGGATGAGTATATTAAGCTTGGGCTGAAGAAGCTTCTAAAGTAAAGGAAAGGGGGGCATGATCAATGGAGGAACGAATCGTTTCCGGTGAAGCGGACATTCAGGATCTTTCTTTGGAACAGAGCCTGCGGCCGCAAACATTGAAACAATATATCGGTCAGGATAAGGTGAAGCAAAACTTGGCAATTTTCATCGAGGCAGCCAAATTAAGACAAGAAACACTGGATCACGTTTTACTTTATGGTCCCCCTGGCCTAGGGAAGACGACTTTGGCTGCGGTGATTGCAAATGAAATGGGCGTAAATTTACGGACGACTTCAGGACCAGCCATTGAACGTCCAGGTGATTTAGCCGCTATTTTAACAGCGCTTGAACCAGGAGATGTTTTGTTCATAGATGAAATACACCGGCTCCCGAGGTCCATTGAAGAAGTACTTTATCCCGCCATGGAGGATTTTTGCTTGGACATCGTCATTGGAAAAGGTCCAAGTGCAAGGTCAGTCCGCCTCGATCTTCCTCCATTCACCCTTGTAGGGGCCACTACGAGGGCAGGGGCATTGTCTGCACCATTGAGGGACAGGTTTGGGGTATTAAGCAGACTTGAGTACTACACGGAGCAGCAATTGACGGATATTGTGGTCAGGACAGCGGAAATATTCGATACGGAAATCGATGGGCATGGAGCTGGTGAAATCGCCCGCAGATCAAGGGGGACTCCGAGAATCGCCAATCGTTTACTGAAAAGGGTCAGGGATTACGCTCAAGTGAGGGGAGACGGCTCAATCACCTACTCGCTTTCCGATGAAGCCCTTCAGCTTCTGCAGGTTGACCGTTTAGGGCTTGATCATATTGACCATAAATTATTAAGAGGAATTATCGAACGATTCAAAGGCGGCCCGGTCGGGTTGGATACGATAGCTGCCAGCATCGGGGAGGAATCCCATACGATTGAAGATGTATACGAGCCTTATTTGCTGCAGATCGGGTTTATCCAAAGGACCCCCAGGGGCAGGATC